>NZ_SOGC01000037.1:0-94899 GCF_004402765.1 Cryobacterium sp. TMT2-17-1 | reverse complement strand
CGGAAACGCCTCGGTTGGACAACACCAGCCGAGCTCCTCGTCGACGAACTAGAATCCAGCTAACCAACCAGTGTTGCGACGACCGCTGGAATTCGCCCTAGAACTCGCCCGGCACTACTGGCCCTGTTTTGGGTCGGCGTTAACATCACGCCGGCGTCGGAGCTCGTCCACCTGCCCGGCGGCACCGAAGTCTTAGTTGCCGGGGTCCGCCGCGCCACCCACACACCCCCGACGCGCAGCGGGAAACGCGTCGTCTTCCTCTCCCTCGACGACGGCAGCGGGCCGGTATCCAACGTGGTGTTCTTCCACGTCGCCCAAGCACAGATCGGGGCACCCGTGTACCACACCCACTACGCCCTCGTCCGCGGCCGGACCCGGCGCACCGGCGCCCGCGGGGTGTCCGTGACCGGCGAGCAAATGTGGGACCTGCTGGACGTGGCGGGGAAAGTCCGGGCGCGTCAGGCCGTGGAGCGAGAACGAGAGCGGGTTGTGGTCGAGGCGGAGGCCGCGGACAACGTCATTCAGAGGTGGAAGCGGAGAGCATGACCTGCATGCCCAACTCAGCAGATTTGCATGGGATCGCGACAAACAGATTGAACAGTCCAACTTACGTCTCTTCAATCCCGGAAACGGCTTCGCTCAGTTAGTCGATAGCTTGAATCGTCCAGGAAGCGCGTGTGGAGTCTGCGGGCTCAAGGACATTCAGGTTCGTTCCGGAGTTGAAGGCATCCGGCGGACACGTCATTGGTTCGACGGCGAGTCCGATTCGGTCAATCGCGGCTACGGGCTGGTCGGCCGTATGCACCTGAACCCATGAGCATTCTGCGCCCCAGCTCAATGCCACTCCAGTTCCCGCCTGCGTCGTCACTCGGACTGTAACTCCGCCCTCCTCATCCCGGTCGAAGCCAGTGAAGGCGTGGTCAATGAAGGTGTCGTCGACAGTGCGTGGCGTGCGAAAGTCGAAGGCGGCAAGATCTTGAGCATTGATGTCACGAAGGCGAAGGGGAATGAGACGGTCAGGAGTCACGGTGAGCATGCGCCTGGCTGGGAGTTCCAGCGTCCAGTCGTTGACGCGGCCTTCGCCGGCCACAAGGTAAGGGTGCGGAGCAACTCCAAAAGGGGCTGCGGTTGGGCCTGCATTCACTGCCGTCACCGTCGTGCGAAGGCCCCGGGCTCCAAGCGAAAAATGCACCTCGAGCATCAGCTGGTGGGGGTATCCCTGTTGCGCCTCAACGGTTGCCGCTAGGACGAGTCGATCGGTCGCCTGGCCCACCACAGTGAAGTTCAGCCAGGACACGAGTCCGTGGAGTGCGTGTCCTCTCGACGGCTCGGTGATGTAGAGCTGTTGCTCGACGCCATCGAATGTGTATCTGCCGTCCACGACTCGGTTCGGCCACGGTGCGAGGATGGCGCCGCGGAAGAACGGTCGCACCTGGTTAGCGTCGAACGGAACGATGAGGTTCCGCCCGTGATATCGGAGTGATCGAAGGCTCGCGCCGATGCTGGCGATCGAGGCGGTGTAGCCGCAGGCTTCGAGAACGCATTGCGTTCCCGATAGTGGCGTGGACGATATGGAGTTTCCCATGGGGCACCATTCAGTTAGCGCTGGATTGGTCAGTCAGTAATCACGATTCGCGGAATGCCGGCGTCCCATTCGACCTATGTAGCGTTCAATCCGCGGTACGTGTAGTCCTTGTCCCACCCGTGGAAGACGAGGAAGTCCTGACCGTTCAGCCCTGAGACGAGGTCTTGGCCACCGGGGCCGCGATAGAGGCCCCCGATCGGTCAGTTGAGAGGATGGGACCGATTTCCTTCGCCCACGGCCCGTTGATGATGGCTACCGCGGCGGCGGTCAGCACTTTGTTCCTTCTGTTCATCTGATCCTCGTTTGGTCTAAACAGGTGTGTTGGGAGGGAGCAGGAACACCACAAGTCGGAGTCTTAACCGATGGCGCGTCGGGGCCGAACACGATGCGTCGCACCTGCAGCTCGCGTCGGGTTCGGGAGGGGTTCCAAGAGTGGAAGACAATCGCGTCGGACCCGTCCGGAGCGACGGTCAAGGAGTTGTGGCCGGGACCGATAAGGTGGTTTCCGGTTCTTAGCAGCGGGGAAGCGGAGCTTGGAGCGGGACGCCAGGGGCCAAGCGGAGAATCGGAAACGGCCCAGGACACGGCGTAGTGCTCACCGGTCCATGCGCCGCCGGAATAGGTCAGCCAGTAGCGGCCTTCGCGGTATATAACCGAGGGTCCTTCGAGGGTATGCCAGGTGTAGCGATCGCCGTATATAAGGCGGTTGCGTTCGTAAATTTGCCAGTCGGCGTTTGGCCGTAGCACCTCGATCGGGTCGGCTGCGAACGCAGTCATGCCGGTGAGTGGTGCGACGGCGAGGTGAGTGCCCGGGCGGTCAGCGTCGAGAACGTCCCGAGCGAAAAAGAGGTACCAGCGTCCGTCTTGGTCTTGGAAAGGGTGCGCGTCGATCGCAAAACGCTCATGAGGCGTGAGATTGATGCCGAGGTCTTCGAACGGTCCGGTTGGAGAGTCGGCGACGGCAATGCGGAGGTGGTGGCCGACGATGCCGTGGCCGACGGAATAGTACATCCACCAACGGTCATCGCTGTGAGCGATTTCGGGAGCCCAGAAGTCGGTTCCGATCGTTTTGCTCGGGCGGGTGAGAGCTCCGCCGGCGCTCTTCCAGTGGGTCAGATCGGGGGAAGTGAGGATCTCGAATTCCCGGTCTAAGGAGCATTCAGGGTTGGTGCCATAGGCGACATATCCGTCGCCGGTGCGCAGAGCAAACGGATCGGCGAAGTAGCCCTCCCATGCGTTCGTCGCGCCCATCAACCGTCCCCCGGATCGGTGAGCCGTGCAAACGCATGCGCGGCCGCGGTCGGAATACGGTCTAGGCTGCCGTCCGCTCGCTCTTCCAAGTGGATTAGACCCATGCGGCGCAGGAACGGTGTCTTCCCGTCGCGCGGGTGACCGAGGGGCTGCGCGAAACCTACCGTGGTGGTGCCATCGGTGTTTTGCAGTTCAACCGCGAACTCCTCGACGTTGGTTCCACCAGCGGCCCAGGACCAGTCGACGAAATCGAACAGGGGCCACCAGGTGAATGCCCGTAGGTCAAGCTCGGTGGCTAGCTGGTTGACCGTGTTGATTGCGTCGAGCAGCCAGGCTATGCGGGTGTCGTCGTCGCCTTCGATGCTGGTCTCGGTGACTGCGAGCGGGAGACCGTACCGGGCAGCAAACCCGCGGAGGGTGGCGGCGAAACCGTCGGCGCCACCGTTGTAAGCGACCTGCAAGGTGCGCCCCTTGACGGTGGTGAGGCGGCGGGGGGTGAGGTCTGGGTAATAGTTCACGCCGATGACGTCGGGCGCCGCCGGATGATGAAGGAGCCAATCGAGTTGCGAACGTGTAGCACCGTGCTCAAGCAGCCAGGTCCACATCTTGTGGTCGGAGTCGACTCGTCCGGTCAGAAGATCAGTGGGGAGCCAGCCGATCCGCTCGAGCAGCTTTGCTTCGTCCGCTGCTCCGGGCTCTCGCGTGGTGATCGCGGTAGCGGCATCGACGTGGACGATCACAGCGTCCGGATCTGCGTTTCGAATCGCGTGAGTAGCGCGAGCCATGCCGACGGTGATCGGCACCACGACGGAGGTCCAGCCGTCCCAACCGTGCCGGTACGGTGGCCACACGGCTCGGAGGCCGGCGAAGGATGCCGTGGTAACTGGCTCGTTGAGGGGCGTGTATCCCCGGATGCGGCCGCAATATCTCGCGGCGAGGGCGCTGGCGAACTCCTCGATCGCTATTGGGTAGCCTTCGTCGGCGAAGGAGTCTGGCAACCAGGTCGGGGTACCGTAGTGGACGAGGTCGGCGACGATGTCGAGGCCTAGGTCGTCCACGGCGAATGCGACAACGTCGTCCAGGTGGGTCCAGTCAAACTGTCCTGGGGCAACGTGGACGAGCGGCCACGACATCCCGTACCGGATAGCGGTCCCGCCTAGCGCGACGACGTCCCGCAAGTCGTCGCGCCACTTGAGGTGGTGGTCGGTGAGTTGGTGTTCGTCAAGGCTCGGTCGGCTCGGGTCGACCGGGTAGACACAGGTGTCCTCGATGCCCAGCAGCCACGAGAACTGGCCGCGCTCGAGGAAGGAGGTTGTGGTCACTTGAGTCCTGTCGTGGCGACGCCTTCAACGAAGAAGCGCTGTGCGAAGAAAAAGGCGAGGGCGAGGGGAAGGAGGGAGATGGTGGCGCCTGCGAGGAGTGCGGCGTGGTCGGTGACGTGCTGACCGCCGAAGAGGGTGAGCCCGGCGGGCAGTGTGCGCATCTCGGTGGAGCTAGTGACGATCAACGGCCAGAGCAGGTCGTTCCACAGGTTCATGAAATGCAACACCGCGAGGGTCGCCAGCGCCGGCTTGGCGAGGGGCAGGATAATTCGCCAATAGACGCGGAAGTGACCGGCGCCGTCGATGCGGGCAGCTTCGTCGAGCTCGCGCGGGATGGACAGGAAGAACTGGCGCAGCATGAAGATACCAAACGCGCTCGTCGCCCTCGGGATGATGAGTCCTTGATAGGTGTCAAGCCAGCCGAAGTGGAACAGCTCGATGAACACCGGGATCAGGGTTACCTGAAACGGGATCATTAGCGTGGCGATCACCAACCAGAACGCGATGGTGGACCCGCGGAACGGGATACGTGCTAGAGCGTAGGCGCACATGGAATCGAACAGGAGACACAGCGCAGTTGTGACGCCGGCGAATACGAAGCTGTTGATCAGAAGCCGCATGAAGGGCAAGTCATTCCAGATTGAGAGGTACCCGTCAAGGGTCCATGCAGTCGGGAACAGGCTGGCGGGATTAGCGAACAGGTCTGCTTCGCTGCGAAACGAGCCGCTGAGCATCCAGATGAACGGCACGAGGGCGAGCACCACGCCGAAGGCAAGGAGCACCCACGTAATTAGGGAGCGGAAGTTAGTCTTCATCGCGGTACCGGAACAATCTGAGCTGGAGTGCGGACAAGGAAAGGATGATGAGGAAAATCACCCACGCTATTGCCGATGCGTAGCCGATGTCGAAATTGGTGAACCCCTCGCGGAACATCATCGTCACCAGGGTGTCGGTAGCGAACAGGGGGCCGCTGTTGGTCATCACGTAGACAAGGTCGAACACCTGAAGCGAGTTGATGGTCGTGATCATCGTGGTGAACAGCAGAGTGGGGCGAATGCTGGGTAGGGTCACGTAGCGCGTGAGTTGAAATCCAGTCGCGCCGTCGAGTCGTGCTGCTTCGTAGAGATGTGTCGGGACTCCTTTAAGCCCGGCGAGCAAGATGATCATGGTGAACCCGACGTTCTTCCAAACGCTGACGAAGATGACAGTGGACAGCGCGAGGGTCGGTTCCTGCAGCCAGGCGACGGCCTCACCGGTGAGCGCCTTAGAGATGCCGCCCACGAGGCCGATGTTCGGGTCGAGTAGGAAGCGCCAAACTAGGCCGATCGTAGCCAGCGACACGATGGTGGGAAAGAAAAAGATGGAGCGCACAAGCCGGGTCAGCAGACTGTCGCGTAGGAGAGCGGAAGCGGCGGCGTAGCCGAGGACCATCTGAATGGCCACACTCACGACGCTGAAAATTACCGTGACACGGAGCGCGTTCCAGAACAACTCGTCCTTCAGCATGCGGGCGTAGTTGTCAAAGCCGGTAAACAGCTGCTCGTCAGCTCCGATCTTCCAATCGTGCAGGCTGTACCAGAAGGACTGCGTGATCGGGTAGATGATGAAAACCAAAATGATCGCCAGGCTAGGAAGGACAAATAACCATGCCGGCTGCCAACGAAACTTGCGTCGCCGCGGCGATAGGGATTGGGCGGGCGAGGGGCGGCCCCCCCGCCCGCCGGGCCGGACGGCCTCGGCGGGCGGGGAAACCATTGATACGCTCATTAGCTTCCGCAGCCGGTGATTGCGTCGATTTTGTCTGACGCCTCGGAAGTGGCCTGCTTGACGTCGGCGCCGCGGGTGATCTCGCCGATCAGCGTCACGTACACCTCAGAATCGACCTGCGTGGCGCCGGTGACGCCGGGCAGCCAGAGGCGTGCGCTGGGTAGTGCGGCGGCGAAAGCGGCGACAACTTCGTTCGCCGCAAGCTCTTCATCGTCGGCAAGGTCGGTTCGCACGGGCGGGAATCCGCTTTCGAGTGCGAATTGGCGCTGGGCGTCCTGACCGGTCCACCAAGCCAGGAACTCCTGCGCCTCGGCAGGGTGGTCGGTCTTCGCGGACGCCGCGAGCGGCACGGTGGAGGCGAGTGTGACGTCTCCCGCACTGCCTGTGGGGACCGGTGCAACACCCAGGTCGATGCCGGCGTCGGTGTAACCGGCGGCGGCCCAGGGTCCATTGAGCTGCATAGCTGCCTGCCCAGCGCTGAACAGTGCGTCCGACTCGGCTCCGGTCAGTCCAACCGGCGCGACGCCGTCCTTCACGAGACCGGCCCAAGTGGTCAGACTCTGGACCGACTCCGGAGAGTCGAGTACGCTGCAGCCGTCGTCGTCGACGACGTCAGCACCGTCGAGCCATTGCAGTACCGGCCACATCTGGATGGTCTCGTGGTCCGCGACAGAGAGACCATAAACGCCGTCGCCGGTGAGGTCGGACGCGACTTGACGGAAGTCGTCGACGGTCGCGGGGGGAGCTGTGACGCCGCCCTCAGCGAAGAGAGCCTTGTTGTAGTACAGCTGCAGTGTCGCGATGTTCGCGGGAACCGCGAACAGCTTGTCGTCAACGGTGAAGGCGTCGATCGCAGCCGGGGCGAGCTGGTCGGCATTAATCTTCGTGTCCCCTTCACCCACGGCGTCGAGTTCGAGCAGCGAGTTCGTCTCGAGGTAGTCGCTCAGCACGTTGGGGTCGAAGTTCGGTGTGGCCAAGTCCGGCCCTTGACCGGTCGCCCATGCTGACGGCAGTTTCTGAGCGATGGTGTCCCACGGCTGAACCTCCATAGTGACCTGGATGTCATCGTGGGTGCGGTTGAACTCTTCAATGAGCCCCTCGTACGCGGCACGGTCGCCGCCGGTGAAGCCGGTCCATAGGGTCAGCTCAACGGGACCGTCATTGCCGCCGCCTCCAGCGGCGCACCCGGTTAGGGCGAGGATGACGGCCGCGCCGGCGGCCAGGAACGGGGTTGCTCGTTTCATTAATGCTCTCCTTTGTGCATGTGATTGAGTTGGGATCGCGAGAGACGGCCCGCTCCGGTTGGAATTCCACAGCCGCACGACTCTCGCAGCACCAACTCGACCGGCAGGATCGCGTGCGCGTCCTGGGGGGCGAGGCTTGTGCCGCCGACGATGTCGAGCAGGCGTTGGGTCGCTAGACGTGCCATCCGCTCGGCAGGCACGTGCACTGTGGTGATCGACGGCGTCGTGACCCGGCTTAGGCCGAAGTCGTCGAAACCGATGACCGAAATTTGAGTGGGGATATCCACTCCGGCGCGCAGCAGCGTGGACATCACCCCGAAAGCCATCTCGTCGTTTGCGGCCACAAGACCGTCAACGCCCCCGCCGGCGCGCAGTAACGTGAGCACCTCGGCCCCCGCCGCCACGCCGGACTCCTCGCTGAAGTCGCCCTCGATCACCGTGCCTCGCACCCCGTGGGCAGCACAGGATTCCATGAACCCGTCACGGCGCTCCAGCGCGGTTTGGTGATCCAGCGGACCACTGATGTGTACCAGCGTCTTCCGACCGTGCTCGACGATCAGATGTTCTGCCGCCATCCGGCCGGCAGAACGCTCCTCGATGCCGACGCTGATAGCGGTCGGCAACGAAGGGAAACGACCTAGCAGCACCACTGGCAGCCCGGTCCTGACCAAACGATCGATGTTCTCGTCATGGATTGACGCGCTGGTGACGATCGCGCCATCGACAGTGCCCGAGCGCATTACACGTTCGTAAGCCACCTTGCCCTGCTGCTCGTCTGGGTTTGTGGAAATCACCACCTGCAGATCATTCGCGTTCGCGACATCGGTCACTCCGGTCAGGACGTGGGTGAAATACGCATGGCCGAACACGTGCCGGCTGGTGTTCGGAACGATCAACGCAATTGCCCCGGCACGACGTACCCGGAGTGCGCGGCCCGCAGAGTTCGCGACATACCCGAGTTGGTCAGCGGCGAGCTGCACACGGCGTTTGGCAGCAGTACTGATTCGTGGGTGATCCTGCAGGGCCATCGACACGGCGCTGGTGGACAAGCCGACCTCACGCGCAACATCCCGCAATGTAATGCGCCCAGTTGCGCCCATGATCAACTCCTTTGCTTTATCGATTCAGCATAACCATCTAATCAAACGTGAACCGCTGCTTGATCGATTGAGCAAAACCTATCGCTTTCTCCGCTGGCCGTCAAGAGAAGCGCTGCGACGCCCCTCCAAGTGCGCTAGCACCACGGAAGAACGAACGTGCCCGTGATGCTTGAGGGTGATCTACATTTGGGCAACACCCAGACCTTCCTGGTCAAGTCCAAATGTGTGGTGTAACGCGTTTGCCGCGCGATTCTTGGATTTCTAGGCGCTGAGGGCGCCGAGTTCGGTTGCGGGTTCCTCCTTCTCGGTCGGGACGAGGGTGAGGCGTGAGCGGCTGAGGACGTCGAGGCCGAGGTAGCGGCGGCCTTCGATCCATTCGTCGTGTTGTTCGGCCAGGACCGCGCCGACGAGCCGGATCAGGGAGCCGCGGTCGGGGAAGATCCCCACGACGTCGGTGCGGCGGCGGATCTCGCGGTTGAGGCGTTCCTGGGGGTTGTTGGACCAGAGCTGACGCCAGATCTCCTTCGGGAAGCCGGTGAAGGCGAGCACGTCCGCCCGGGCCGCCTCGAGGTGGGTGGCGACCGCGGGGAGCTTCTCCTCCAGGGCGTTCAGGACTCGGTCGAACTGTGCGTGGACGGCGTCCGCGTCGGGCTGGTCGTAGACGGAGTGGAGCAGGGTCTTCACCCACGGCCAGCTGGTCTTCGGGGTCGCGGACATCAGGTTCGCGGCGTAGTGGGTGCGACAGCGCTGCCAAGTCGCGCCGGGCAGGGTCGCCCCGATGGCGGCCACGAGGCCGGCGTGAGCGTCGCTCGTGACGAGTTTCACGCCGGTGAGGCCGCGGGCGGTCAGGTCGCGGAAGAAGCCGAGCCAGCCGGCGCCGTCTTCGGCGCTGGTGACCTGCAGGCCCAGGATCTCGCGGTGCCCGTCCTTGTTCACGCCCGTCGCGAGGAGCGCGTGGACGTTGGCGACACGGCCGCCCTCGCGCACCTTCAGCACCAGGGCGTCGGCGGCCACGAACGTGTAAGGGCCGGCGTCGAGGGGCCGGGTGCGGAACTGCTCGACCTGTTCGTCGAGGTCCTTAGCCATGATCGACACCTGCGACTTCGAGAGGCGAGTGATGCCGAGGGACTCGACGAGTTTCTCCATCCGCCTGGTCGAGACCCCGAGCAGGTAGCAGGTCGCCACGACGCTGGTCAGGGCGGCCTCGGCGCGGCGGCGGCGCTCGAGGAGCCAGTCCGGGAAGTAGGTGCCGGTGCGCAGCTTCGGGATCGCGACGTCGAGGGTGCCGGTGCGGGTGTCGAAATCCCGGTGCCGGTAGCCGTTGCGGGAGTTGACCCGGTCGGCGGAGACTTGGCCGTATTCGGCGCCGCAGACGGCTTCCGCTTCGGCGCTCATCAGCGCGTTGATGAACGTGGTCAGCATCTGCCGCATCAAGTCCGGCGAGGCTTGCTCGAGTTGTTCGGACAGGAAACGGGCAGGGTCACTAAAATGGGGTGCGGTCATCGCGTGTACTCCTTCGGAAAAGACTTGATCGGTCTTTCCAAGAATCACGCGGTGGCCGCCTTACATCGGTGCAACACGCCCATCAGGGCCGGGGGTTACACCACGCTATTGGACGCAACCATACTGTCTCGTGATCGACCGCCGGTACGACGTCAGCGGGAAAGCCAATTCGACGGCTGGCTTACCACTTGGCAGGTCACTCCGACAAAGACACTTCAGCAATAAGCTGTCGGAAAGTTGTCGGCCTTCAGCGCTCTTCAACGACAGAAGCTCCTACTTCCCTGTAAATCCGTGCAAGTAGGAGCCTCTCCTCTGGCGGTACCGGTGGGATTTGAACCCACGGTGGAGTCTCCCCCACACAACTTTTCGAGAGTTGCACCTTCGGCCGCTCGGACACGGTACCGAGGGAGAGTTTAGTTGAAATCGGGGGCCTTGCGCGAATCGCGGCGGCGAACATCCGTGTCTGAACGGCCGCGAACGGCCCTGAACGACGAGAACCCAGCACGAAGCGGTATTCTCACCGGGTGATCACCGTGAACCACAGGCTCCGTTCCCTTGCCCTCACTGCCGGAACCCTGGCCACAGCGGCCGGCCTCGGCGCCGCCGCCGTGGTCAATTACCGGGGCTTCCAGCGTCGCATCGCCGAGAGCTCGGTGATTCTCAATGAGACCCTGCCGGTGCACTCTCTCTGGTGGCGCGCCCGCGCGAAAGACAAGGGCGAGCTGATCTACGCCGTCATCGGAGACAGTGCCGCGCAGGGGATCGGGGCGAGTTCCCCGCACCGCGGCTATGTCGGAATCCTGACCGACCACATCCGTCTCTCCACCGGCCGCTCGGTGCGCGTGGTGAACCTGAGCGTGTCGGGCGCCACCGTCGAAATGGCTGTGCGCGACCAGCTGCCCACGTTCGCGAAGCTCACCCCGGACATCGTCACGGTCGCGATCGGCGCCAACGACATCGCCCTCTGGGACGCCGCCGTCTTCGAGGCCGGCATCCGGCAGGTCTGCGCGGCGCTGCCCCCGCACGCCCTGGTCGCCGACCTGCCCTGCTTCCACCTGCCCCGCAACGAACGGATGGTCGCCGTCGCCAACCGCATCATCCGCCAGGTGGCCGCGGAGTACCAGCTACGCGTGGTGCCGCTCCACGCCACGACGAAGCGGCTCGGGCTGCGCAGCGTCGCCACGCACGTCGCGGGCGACCTGTTCCACCCCAATAACCGCGGCTACCGGGCCTGGGCCGAGGCGTTCGTTCCGGCGCTGAGCGCTCATCTGGTGCGGGGCATCCGGCCTGCCGACCTGGCCGGGCCGGATGCCCCCAACGCGCCTGCCGGCCTGCCCTCATCGGCACACGCGGCTGCCGGCCTGCCCTCCCCCACGCCGGAACCCGCGTCGACTCCGGTGGCGAACACTTCGGAATCGGGTGGTGTCAGCGGCCCGAGCTAGGCTCGCAGAATGGCCAGACCCGTTTCCTCCTTCCGTTGCACCGAGTGTGGCTGGACCACCCTGAAGTGGGCAGGCCGCTGCGGCGAATGCCAGCAGTGGGGCACCGTGGTGGACACCACCGAGAAGGCGAGCCTGGCCCGCGCGCTCAAGCCGGCCAGCGTCACCGGCGCGGGCGTCGCCCGCCCGATCACTCACGTCGACACCACGGCCGTCTCGCACTGGCCTACCGGCATCGCCGAGTTCGACCGGGTGCTGGGTGGCGGCATCGTGCCTGGCTCGGTCATCCTGCTCAGCGGCGAGCCCGGCGTCGGCAAGTCGACACTGCTGCTCGAGGTGGCCTCCAAGGCAGCGGCCGCCAAGTCCCGCGTGCTCTACGTCAGCGCCGAGGAATCGGTCAGCCAGGTGCGGTTGCGCGCCGAGCGCACCGGGGCTCTGCAACCCGAGCTGTACATCGCCGCCGAGACCGACCTGGCCACCATCCTCGGCCAGATCGACGCCATTCAACCCAACCTCGTCATCGTCGACTCGGTGCAGACGGTGGCCAGCTCGCTCTCCGACGGCCTCGCGGGCATGCCCAGCCAGGTGCGGGAGGTGGCCTCCACGCTGATCCGGGTGGCCAAAGACCGCAACCTGCCCATCCTGCTCGTCGGGCACGTCACCAAAGACGGCTCGATCGCCGGCCCCCGCCTGCTCGAACACCTTGTCGACGTAGTGTGCCAGTTCGAGGGCGACCGGCAGAGCGCGCTGCGCTTCGTGCGGGCGCTCAAGAACCGGTTCGGCTCGACCGACGAGGTGGGCTGCTTCGAGATGACCGGCGACGGCATCGCCGAGGTGCCCGACCCGAGCGCGCTGTTCCTCAGCCGCGGCTCCACCCCCGTGTCCGGCACCTGCGTCACGGTGGCACTCGAGGGCCGCCGGGCGATGCCGGTCGAAGTGCAGGCTCTGGTGATCAAGACCCAGGCCCCGAACCCCCGCCGCGTCACCAACGGGGTGGACTCCTCACGGGTGGCGATGCTCCTCGCGGTGCTCGAGCGCCGGGCGAGCCTGTCGGGGCTGGGCAGCATGGATGTCTACGTGTCGACCGTAGGCGGCATCCGTCTCACCGAACCGGCCGCCGACCTCGCCATCGCCCTCGCCATCGCGTCCGCGTTCAAGGACAAGCCGATCGCTCAAGGGGCCGTGGCGTTCGGCGAGATCAGCCTCGCCGGCGAGGTGCGACCGGTGTCAGCGGCCAAGCTGCGCGCAGCCGAGGCCGCCCGGCTCGGCTTCACCATCCGACTCGATGCCGAGGCCGGCGCGATCGGCACCGCGGTCGCCGCGGCGATCGCGACCGGCCAGTCCGCACGGGACGCCGAGCTCGACCGCGCGTTCTAGCAGGGAGCATCCGGCGCGGGCCGCCACGGATGTCCCGGGCGAGCGGCAGGTTCGGGTCACCGGGGTCTCGACAAGCTCAACCACCGGGCGCTCGACCAGCGGGAAGCCCGACCCACCGTGATCATCGGGCCTCGAGCAGTTCCGCCTCCGGGGTCGACGTGGAGACGATGGCGGCGTGAACGACCCGATTGCGACCGTCGCGTTTGGCCACGTACAGACGCACATCGGCGGCGCGCAGCAGGTCCGAGCTCTGCTGGCCGTCGGCAGGCGCCAGGGCAATCCCGAGACTCGCGGTCACCGGCAGGGCGCCGGTGATCGGCGACCAGTCGTGATCAGCGATCGAGCGGCAGACCGCCTCGAAACGCCGGTGCGCCTCGGTGGCGTCAATCCCCGGCATGATCAGCAGGAATTCCTCGCCGCCCAGGCGTGCGGCGATGCCGTCGGCCGCGGATGCCGCAGCGGCGATCAGGATGCTGCCCACCTCGCGGAGCACAGTGTCGCCGACCTCATGCGACAGCGTGTCGTTGATGCGCTTGAAGTGATCGAGGTCGACCATGGCGATGGCCACGCTCGGCCCACCCTCGCGCAGGCGCATCAGCGCGGCGCTGAGGTGTTCGTCGACGAACCGGCGGTTGTGCAGCCCGGTGAGCGGATCGCGCTCAGCCAGCTCTCGGTACCGCTCGCTCTCTCGGCGGGACTCCGCGGTCTGGAACATGGCCTCGAGGATGCGCCCGCGCGACTCGTTCTCGCTCGCACCGAGCGCCTCGGACTGTTCGTGGAAGTGCCGGTACGCCTCGAACGCGGCGCGAAAATCGCCGTTGGCCGCATGGATCTCGGCCTGCTCCCTTGCCGCTTCCGTCGACCAGCGGGTGAGCCCGAACCGCTGGGACAGCTCGCGGCACCGGTCGATGACGGTCTGCGCTCGGGCCAGATTGCCCTGCGTGCGATAGATCTCGGCCAGCGTGACCAGGGCCACTGCGGACCCGTCGGGATGCAGGTTGCCCACGGCCGGGTCCATAGCCGGCAGCAGCTTCGCTTCCGCCTCGTCCAGCCGCCCCGCCGTCAGGTAGACGCGCGCGACCGTGTCGAGGGCGTACATGCCGATCTGTCGGTCGCCCACCTCGGACAGGCCGATCAGCTGTTCCACGGCCGCGAGGGCCTCGACCTGGTTGTGGGCCAGGTATTCGGTGTAGGCGAGATTGTTCAGGATGTTGTAGCGGATGATGGTCTCGGGGTCATCGATCACGAGGCGGAGGGCATCGTCGTATCGGCGGCGCGCCTCGTCGAGGGACCCGGCCGAGCCGAGCGCGTCGGCCAGGCACTTGCGGGCGGCTGCACGCATGAGTGGAACCTCCGACTCCTCGAGCAGGTCGTTCGCGGCGACGGCGTGTTCCAGGGCCAGGGCGCGGTCGCCCACCATCTCGAACACGGAACCGAGCACGTCGTGACAGCGCGACTGCAGGGCGAGCTCGCCGTGCTGCTCCGCCCAGCTCAGGATCTGTTGCACGTCAACGGCGCTCTGACTCGGGTCGCCGCGACGGATGCGCACAGCCGCGACGACAACCTGCAGCCGTCGCGCAGTCGCTCCGTGCTCCCCGTCGCCGAACTCGGCGAGCCAGGCCTCGGCGTCCTGGAGGGCGACATTGCGGTCGATCCAGTACTGTCGCTCGACGCCCGCGAGGCGGGCGTCGGTCAGACCCTGTTCGGTCTCCACCACATTGACCTGCTCCCTGACAGGCTGAATGCTGACCGTGAAAAGTCCGTCGGATTCCGCTTCGGGAGCGGGCCGAACACTGTCTAGCGCCAGCCTAGCGCGGGCCGACTCCGCGGCCGGGGGTCTGGGGACCCCCAGCCTGAGGGGGTCAGTCGGGCGCTACCGGCCGGGTTCGCTCGTGCCGGTTTCTTCCTCGCCGGGCAGCGGGCCGAGGGCGCGCATCAGGTCCGCCGGTGCGGCCTGCATGACATGGGGACCGGCGACGTCGAAAAACACCATCTCGAGCACCTGCTGGTGCACGGTGAGGAATTCGCGAAGCCACTGTGCGTCACCGACCATGATCTGCGGATCGATCTCGTCGGGAACCATGCGGGCGTAGTTCTCGGCGGAGGAGAAGAGCAGCAGCATCCGGCGGTCGGTGCCTTCACGGCCGAAGACCCGCACCTGTTCCGCCTGCCCGTTGACGACCAGCTGTGGCACGATCATCACGTCGTTGCGCAGGGCATAGGCCACAGCGACCACATCCTGGGCGGCCAGAGCGGCAGCGAGGGCAGGGGAATGCGTCGGTGGAGTAGCGTCAGTCACGGCTTCCATTCAACCAGTTGGCGCGGTAGTGACACGCCGAATCCGACCCTTGGGGGGCACGCCACGAGCGAACGGCGGCCGGGCCGGTATCAGGAGAGGAAGAACTGCTTCGGGTTCACCGACTCGATGCCGTCGACGCTCACGGTCAGGTTGTAGGCCGCTCCGCCGGCCGGCGCGGCATCGCGGCTGGCTTCGCCGCAGGTGTCCGGGTTCGAACGGGTGCGATCCCAGGCGATCGCTTCGCCGGAACTCACGGGTTCACCCGGCTGCAGGCTGACGTCGGCGTCGCCTGGCTCCTGCTGGCAGTCGGTCGACGTCCAGTAGACATCCGTGCCGCTCGACACCGTGAACACCTGCGTCGCCGTACCCGCGTTCAGCACGCACGGCACGTCGCCGATGTTGGTGACGCTGAGCGAGAGCATCGGCTGCGCCCCCGGTTCGTAGCTGACCGCGTCGGTGGTCGCTTCGATCTGCACGGATGCGGGGTCGCACGCGGCCGGGTCGGCCGCCGGGTCGGAGGCGGAGACCTCCGCTCCGGCCGCCTGGGCCGCGGGCGCCGGAGTGCTGTCGGGCACACCGGTGCCGGCGGCCGGGCGCACGATGGACGAGATGACCAGGATGAGGAGGGCGAGCACGATGAGCAGGCCGAGGCCCACCACGAGACGACGGCGCCAGTACACCTTGCTGGACTGGGGGCCGACCGGATGTTTGATCGTCGACATTACCCAAGGCTAGCGAGGTATACCGACGCCGCCGGCAATGCTGTGCGTGTCGTGCGCGTGTCGGGCGGGAAACGCCGAACCGGCGCGGCCGACCTCGAGAGGCTCGGTTCCGCGCCGGTCCGGTTTGCTCCGGGCGGTACTACCGGCCGCGCGGCGCCTTGTCGACCCTGATCTCGGTCCAGCCGAGCACGTTATCGTTCTCGTCCTGCACGACCAGCTTGTACTTGCCCGCACGGGTGTCGGCCGGCAGGGTCGTTCTGACCTCACCCTGCGCGTTCACCAGCAGCCAGCCGCCCAGGTTCTCCACTGGCTTGGACTGCAGCGATACGGAGACGAACTCACCGGCACGCGCCACTCCGACGTCGACCGTGACCGGGGCACCCGCGGCATACGTGGCCGCGTCCGTGACGATCGCGTTCTTGAGTGCCTTGGTCAGCGCCTTCGGGCTGGCGGCGACCGGTTCAGTCGTCGGCGGAACCGGCACAACGACCGTGATCGGCACCCGCACGATCGTGCCTGACTCCGTGGTGGTGAGTTCGAGCACGCTGTTCGCCGCGGCATCCTGCGGCACCGTGACGGTGACCGTCGCCGCACCCGTTGCGTCAACGGCTGCCGTTCCCAGTCCGGCACTGCTGCCGGCCCAGACCAACGACATTGCCGTGTTCTTCGGCGCGCCGAGCGAGCTCAGGTTCAGGTTGCCCACGGTGAACGTGACCGAGGCGCCGCGCTCGACCGCCACGGTCGGGACACCCGTGACACTGGCCTGGCGGGTGGCGAACGACGGCGTCAGCGGGCTCTTGGCCGTGATGTAGGAGATCCACGCGTCCCGGTCGACGAGACCGGAGTCGCGCGTGCCCGTTCCGTTCTTGAACTCCCGAAAGTTGTCGCCTCCGGTGAGCAAGAAGTTGAACGAGCCGACCCGGTAGGAGCGCGCCGGGTCGATTGCCGAGCCGTTGATCCAGATGCCCGTAATGCGGTCACCCTCGGTCCGGCTCGCGTCGAACGTGTAGTTGACGTTGTCGGAGAGGCCCAGCTGCAGGTACGGACGGCTCGGGATGTTGCCGGCCGCGTCACGCTGCCACTGCTGCTCCAGAACCGTCTTGAACTGGGCCCCGGTGAGGCTGGTCGTCCACAGGTTGTTCAGGAACGGCAGCACCGCGTTGGCCTCGGCGTAGGTGACGACGCCGTCCGGTGCGAGTAGCAGCTCGGCGCGCATGCCGCCGGGGTTGACCACGCCGATTTCGGCGCCGCCCTTGAGCGGGTCAGCCAGCGATTCGCGCAGCGAGTTGGCCACCAAGGTGCCCATCGCCGATGGTGCGGCCCGGTTCTCCGCGCACGGTGCGGTGCCACCGAGGCAGGCGCGGGTGATGTCGGCGGTGACGGAGCCGATCGGCTGGTTGCCGATGACGGCCGCCTGGGCGAGCGCGGCATCCGTGATTGTCTTCACCAAGGCGACCCGCGGGTAGGCGGCGACCAGGGTGGCGTCGGCGGTGACCGAGCGCTTGACGTTCTGGTTCTTCACGGTCGTGGTGTCACCGGAGGCAATGTCGTAGTTCAGCACGACCTGGCCGATGTTCTCACCGTAGTTGCCGGTCTGAAGCACCGGGCGGGTGATGCCGGCGGGCGCACCGGGCAACTGTGCGTTCCACGCGTATTGCTTGTGCGTGTGGCCGGTGAAGATCGCGTCGACTTCGGCTGAGGTCTGCGTGACGATCACTGCGAACGCACTGTCGGTGAGGGCGAGTTCCTGCTCGAGGGTCGCGTTGTCCGGCGTTCCGGCGCTGGCACCCTCGTGGTACTCGGCGATCAGCACGTCGACTTCGCCGTTGGCCGGGTCACCGTCGGTGAGCTGGGCCGAGACCCGGTTGACCGCGGCTACCGGGTCACCGAAGCTCAGGCTGGCGATCCCGTTCGGCGACACCAGCGCCGGGGTCTCCTTGGTGACGGCGCCGATCACACCGACCGAGACGCCGTCGACGTCGAAGATCGCATATTCCTGCATCGCCGGGGTCGTCGTTCCGAGCAGGTAGACGTTCGCGCCGAGGTAGTCGAAGTCGGCGGCGTCGGCGACGCGCCCGGTGAGGTCGGCGAAGCCCTGGTCGAACTCGTGGTTGCCCACGGCCGAGGTCTTGAGGCCGAGCGCGTTCAGCACGTCTATGGTGGGCCTGTCGCCCTGCGACGCCGAGGCGAACAGGGAGGCGCCGATGTTGTCACCGTCGGAGAGGAACAAAGTGGACGCGTCTCCGTATTCCGCGCGGAGCTGCTCGATCGTTCCGGCGAACTTCACCGTATTGCCGTCGATGCGCCCGTGGAAGTCGTTGATGTTGAGCAGGTTGATGTCGACGTCGGTGGGGCTGGCGAGGTCCAAGCCGACGATCGCCGGGTCGTGGTCCGACGAGCGGAACGCGTCGGCCACGTAGAAGTCGGTGACGTTGTTGTTGTAGCGGCTGTACTCGAGCGCAACGGACTCGACCGAGTTGATGTTCCAGACGTCCACATCGGTGACCGCGGCATTTGCCTCGGGTGACGCGAACACGTGGTCGAGCGAGCCGACGGTGCCACCGAAGGCGTAGGTGTACTCGCCGCTCTTGGCCTCCTGGCTGAGGTAGCCCGCGTCGGTGATGACCTTGATCGGGTCTTCCTGGTCGTAGGCGTTGAAGTCACCGGTGAGGAAGACGCGCGCGATGCCGGTACTGGTCTTCAGCGTGTCGGCGAACTTGACGAGCGCGGTCGCCTGGTTCACGCGGGACAGATTCGAGGCTCCCTGGCCGTCGCCGGTGTTGGCGTCGGCGCCGGTTCCAGAACCCTTCGACTTGAAGTGGTTGACGATCGCGAGGAAGCTGCTGCCGGCGTCGCCGACCAACTGGAACGCCTGGGCGAGCGGCTGGCGGGCGTTCACGAACGCGGCGTCGTCGAAGATGGTCGATCCGCCGACGGTTTCGACCGCGGCGGTCTTGTAGATGAATGCGGTGCGGATGACATCTTCGCTGGCCGGGAGGGCGGCCGGTGAGGGTACGAACGCCCAAACCGGGCTGCCCGCGTCGGTGTTCAGGGCGGTGACGAGGTTGGCGAGGGCGAAGTCGCGGTCCTTGCCGAAGCGGGCCGAGTTCTCGATCTCTTCCAGCGTGATGACGTGGGCGTCGAGGGCGTTGATCGCCGAGACGATCTTTGCCTGCTGGCGCTCGAAACTGACCTGGGTGGCCGCGCCGCGGGCGTCGCATCCGCTGTTGACCGTGATCGGTGTGCCGGCCCGGTCGGTGTAGTAGCTGCAGCCGGTGATCGAGTCCCCGGTGGTGGCGAAGTAGTTGAGCACGTTGAAGGTGGCCAGACGGATGTCGCCGCCCACCGATCGAGGTGCCGCGGTGCGGGTGTCGGCGAAGGTTGCGGGCTGCACGGCTGCGGCGGTCGCAGGCACCAGTTCGGTGGTCGGCTGGAACTTCCAGGCACTGTTGCGGAAGTCGAGGATGACCGGCGTCGCGAACGTGACGGCCGCGCCGATGCGCACCGGGCTGGTCGTCGAAAGGTAGGGGACGGGCTTGTCCTTGTTGATGCTGGACAAGAAGTTGGTGGTGGCGCCGTCGTCGAGGGTGACCGCGCGCGCCTTATTGCCGGCGACGGCCGCGGTGTACGCGTCCGTTCCCGGGCGGGCGGTGACGGTCGGGCCGACGAGCGGGGTGGTTCCGGCCGCGAGGCCGATCTCGCCGTACTGGTTGGTCGCGTAGTTGTTGGTGACGGTGAAGTCGCCCTGCGGGGAGACGAGCATGCCCTCGAGAGACTCACGTGCGGCATCCGTTGACGGGAGGCCGACCGTGGCCGGCACCGGGCCGACGATCCCGGCCTTGTCCAACGCGGTCACGTCGCTGAGCGCGGTGATCGTGATCTGGGTGAGGCCGAAGAACTCGCTCGCGGTGCCGGTGACGGAGACGTAGTCGCCTGCCGTGACCGGGGCGGCCAGTGCGTTCGTGTAGACGAAGAGGCCGTCGGACGCGGTGTGCGTGGTCAGGTCGACCGCGCCGCCGGTGCCGGGGGTCTGCAGGTAAAAGCCTTTGAAACCGCCCGTGGGATATGTGGCGGTGACGACGCCGGTCGTCGTGACGACCTTACCGGTCTGGGCGCCGGCATCCGTGGAGCCCTGGATCTCGTTGATCGCAAGGGCAGCGGCAGGCACGGGCGGAGTCGTCGCGGTGGGCGTCGGGGTGGGCGTCGGGGTGGGCGTCGCGGTCGGGTCGACCGGGGTCGCCGCGGCCTCGCCTGCGGCGTTCGTCGGGGTGGGAGCCGCGACGATGAAGTCGGCCGAGTTGACGTCAGTGTCGAGGCCCGTGGCGCGGGTGAGCGCGGTGGTGACGGATGCGGCGGACGCCACCGTGGTCTCGAACGTGAGCGACGTGCCGTAGCCGAGTAGGTCGATGACGCCCGGGGCATTGAGGAGGGATCCCGTGGCCGGGGCCGTCAGCTGCGTGGCCTGGCTGGCGAGGAAGAGGGTTCCGCCTCCGCCGCCGAAAGAGAAGCCGAGGGTGGCGTTGGGGGTGGGCAGCGCCGCGCCGCTGGTCGAGTTGGCCGTTCCCTGCACCAGGTAGTACCCCTTGGCGGGGATCGAGCCGCTCAGTGCAAGCGTGCCGGACGGGTTCGCCGCGCCTGTGGCCGACCGATACTGCAGCGAGGTGCCGTCGAGGGAGACGGCAGCGTCCGTGGGGTTGTAGAGCTCGACGAACTTGTTGAGGTAGGTCGCTCCCGTGCTGCCGCCGTTCAGGTAGGCCTCGTTGATCACGACCCCGGTGCCGCCGACGTCGGCGAAGGCGGGCAGGGCCACCAGGGGGCTGGCGACCAGCCCCACTCCGAGTAGAGCAGAAAAAGCCAGTTTCAGACGGCTGTTCGGTGCAGGCGACATAGTTTTCCTCAGCTATTAACGATCGACAGTGATCGCCATGCTACGGACGCGGTGTTGCCAGTGCGCTACCTGCGAAGTAACAATCAGTGAATTTGAGCGTTTCGCTCGGATGAGCAGAAATCTCCAGAACTACCCTCACCTGAGCGGCACCTGAACGGGTAGTCTCTCGCTGTCTTCTGCCCACTGCGGTCAGCTTTCAGACGGTCAGTCGAGCCGCTTGACCATCCGGGTGTTGCCGAGCGTGTTCGGCTTGACCCGGGCCAGATCGAGGAACTCGGCGACACCCTCATCGTGCGAGCGCACGAGCTCGGCGTACACTTGCGGGTCGACCGTTTCGGAGCCCATGTCGGTGAAGCCGTGCCGGGCGAAAAATGGCACCTCGAAGGTCAGGCAGAAGAGGCGGCTGAGCCCGAGCTCGCGAGCATCCGCTTCGAGCCGGTCCATCAGCGCGTGGCCGACGCCGTGGCCGAGCCGGTCGGCGGTCACGGCGAGGGTGCGCACCTCGCCCAGGTCCTCCCACATCACGTGCAGGGCGCCGCAGCCGATCAGAGTGCCGTCGGCATCCTCGACCACCCGGAATTCCTGCACCGCCTCATAGAAGACGACGCTTTCCTTGCCGAGCAGAATGCGCTCCTGCACCAGCGGCGCCACGAGCGCCTGGATTCGGGGCACATCGGTGGTGCGTGCCCGGCGCACCAAAAACTCCTGCATTCGCTGTCCACCGATCTCTCTCGGTTCACTCACGCGAACCAACCAGCTCAGTCTAGGCAGCTGTGGGGGGAGCGAATTCGACGGAGATTTTGCCGAACCTGCCCGTTTTGAGCCCGAAACAGGCCCGCAGGAGCAAAATCTCCGCCGAATTCGTCAGGGAGTCGGGGCCGGGCGAGCACGAGACAGGGCCCGGCGGATGTTTCCGCCGGGCCCTGTCCAACGGGTTACCGCTACTCGCTGGTCACCGCGAGGTCGGGTGAGCCCGGCCCCGTGCCGATTGCGGCCGTGGTGTTGACGCCGACGGCTACGGCGGAGGCGCGCACCGTCGTGGTGAAGATGTACTCCCCACCCACGTAATCCACGTGCACGTGGTCGCCGGCGTTGAGCTCGCCCTGCAGGATCTTTTCCGACAGGCGGTCCTCCACCTCGCGCTGGATCGCACGGCGCAACGGACGGGCACCGAGTGCGGGGTCGAAGCCGACCTCGATCAAGTGCTCCTTCACGGCGAGGGTCAGGTCCACGGTCATGTCGCGGTCGAGCAGGCGCTCGCTCAAGCGCTTGATGAACAGGTCCACGATCTGGAGCAGTTCCGGCTTGGTCAGCTGCGGGAAGACGATGATCTCGTCCACGCGGTTGAGGAACTCGGGCTTGAAGTGCTTCTTCAGCTCCTCTTTCACCTTGCCGCTCATCCGGTCGTAACCGGTGGACGTGTCACCCTCGAGTTGGAAACCGACGGGCGCGCCGCTGATGTCCTTGGTGCCGAGGTTCGTGGTCATGATGATCACGGTGTTCTTGAAGTCGACGACGCGACCCTGGCCATCCGTCAATCGGCCCTCTTCAAGAATCTGCAGGAGCGAGTTGAAGATGTCAGGGTGGGCCTTCTCGATCTCGTCGAACAGCACCACGGAGAACGGCTTGCGGCGCACCTTCTCGGTGAGCTGGCCGCCCTCTTCGAAGCCGACGAACCCGGGAGGGGCGCCGAACAGTCGGGACACGGTGTGCTTCTCGCCGTACTCACTCATGTCGAGGGAGATCATGGCGGCCTCGTCGTCGAAGAGGAACTCGGCGAGCGCCTTGGCCAGCTCGGTCTTTCCGACGCCGGTGGGGCCCGCGAAGATGAACGAACCGCTCGGGCGCTTCGGGTCCTTCAGTCCGGCACGGGTGCGACGGATGGTTTTGGCGAGCGCCGAGATGGCCTCTTCCTGACCGATGACGCGCTGGTGCAGCGCCTTCTCCATGAAGACGAGCCGCGAGGACTCCTCCTCGGTGAGTTTGAAGACGGGGATGCCGGTGGCCTGGGCCAGAACCTCGGCGATCAGGCCCTCGTCGACGACGGCGGTCGTCTTGACATCGCCCGACTTCCACTTCTTCTCGAGGCGCAAACGCTCGCCGAGGAGGTTTTTCTCCTCGTCGCGCAGGCCGGCGGCCTTCTCGAAGTCCTGCTCCTCGATGGCGGTCTCCTTGGCGGCGCGCACCACGGCGATCTTCTCGTCGAATTCGCGCAGCTCGGGCGGGCTGGACAGGATCGACAGGCGCAGGCGGGCGCCGGCCTCGTCGATCAGGTCGATGGCCTTGTCCGGCAGGAACCGGTCGGAGACGTAGCGGTCGGCCAGGTTCGCCGCGGCCACGAGAGCGCCGTCGGTGATCGAGACCTTGTGGTGCGCCTCGTACCGGTCGCGCAGCCCCTTGAGGATATTGATGGTGTGGGGCAGAGACGGCTCGGCCACCTGGATCGGCTGGAAGCGTCGCTCGAGCGCGGCATCCTTCTCGAAGTGCTTGCGGTACTCGTCGATCGTGGTGGCACCGATGGTCTGCAGCTCGCCTCGGGCGAGGAGAGGCTTCAGGATGCTGGCCGCGTCGATGGCGCCCTCAGCGGCACCGGCACCGACGAGGGTGTGGATCTCGTCGATGAAGATGATGATGTCGCCGCGGGTGCGGATCTCCTTGGTGACCTTCTTCAGCCGCTCCTCGAAGTCACCGCGATAGCGGCTTCCGGCGATGAGCGAGCCGAGGTCGAGCGAGTAGAGCTGTTTGTCTTTCAGCGTCTCGGGTACATCGCCCTTGACGATGGCCTGGGCGAGACCCTCGACGACGGCGGTCTTGCCGACTCCGGGCTCACCGATCAGAACCGGGTTGTTCTTGGACCGGCGGGACAGGATCTGCATGACCCGCTCGATCTCCTTCTCGCGCCCGATGACCGGGTCGAGTTTGTTGTCGCGGGCGGCCTGCGTGAGGTTGCGCCCGAACTGGTCGAGAATCTGGCTGCCCGCCGGACCGCTCGCCTGCTCGTTCGCGCCGACCTGCACCTGCTCCTTGCCCTGGTAACCAGAGAGGAGCTGGATGACCTGCTGGCGCACCCGGTTGAGGTCGGCGCCGAGCTTGACGAGCACCTGGGCAGCAACGCCTTCACCCTCGCGGATGAGGCCGAGCAGAATGTGCTCGGTGCCGATGTAGTTGTGGCCGAGCTGCAGTGCTTCGCGCAGGCTCAGTTCGAGAACCTTCTTGGCGCGCGGCGTGAACGGGATGTGCCCCGTCGGCTGCTGCTGGCCCTGACCGATGATGTCCTGCACCTGCTCACGCACGGCGTCGAGGGAAATACCCAGGCTCTCGAGGGCTTTGGCCGCAACTCCCTCGCCTTCGTGGATCAGGCCGAGCAGGATGTGCTCAGTACCGATGTAGTTGTGGTTGAGCATTTTGGCCTCTTCCTGGGCCAAAACAACGACGCGTCGAGCTCGGTCGGTAAATCTCTCAAACATGTGATCGCTCCCTTGGCGCCCGGGCAGTTGTGGCGCCGATACATCGAGAGTAACGAGCGAACCCTGAAATGAGTGCCTCTGTTCGCCGCAGGCGTGACGGATGTCGTCGCGCACCGGCTCCGACCTCGTCACCTTCGGCCGATTTCGGAAGGTGTGGCGGGCGATCTCGACCGCACGTGGCGGCCTCGTCGGCCGAACAGGTGGTGACCTCGGATGCGATCGCCACCGCCTAAGAAGAGGCGCTGCGGCTCAGCCAGACGCAGGTCATCGCCGCGCTGCAGGCCGCCAGCTGTGCCGACCGCATCATCCTCCTGGCCGATGGTCGCGTGGTCGATGACCGCGGCCGGTCCACCGCCGAGCAAATCAGCACCATGTTGCCGAGCATGGAAGCACGATCGGCGCGGTGAGACGACGGAGGGCCGTGATCCGGGGCACCGACGGTCTGATGACGGTCGGGCCGCTGCCCCCCGGAATTGCGGGTGCACGGAATCGTCGGACTGCGTGTCGCAGACGCCTCGATTTTGCCCTCGGCAATGTCCGGCATCACGGATGCCGCCGTCGTCGCCATCGCGGAACGCGCTGCTGCCCTCATCCCGGGTAGCCGTGCGGCGGCGCACGCGCGGATACCCAACGAAGGATCGGTTGGCCTACTCCGGCTTGAGGATGACTTTGGTCCAACCGTTGGTGCGTTCGCCAAAGTTCTTGTAGGCATCCGCGGCTTTGCTGAGGGGGATCTCGTGGGAAACGATCCAGGATGGCTTGGCTTTGCCCGCGGCGATCAGGTCGCGCAACTGCCGATTGTACTTCTTCACCGGGCATTGGCCACTCCCGATATTTTGGCCCTTGAGCCACTGCAGGCCGTAGTCAATGGCAATCTTGCCCTGCTTGGCGTTCTCGTCGAAGCCGCCGGGATCTGCCGGCAGGAAGACGCCGACAACGCCGATGCCCCCGGTGATGCGCACGGACTGAACCAACCGGTTCAGAGTCATGGCGGGATCTTCGGTGCCCTGAGGATCGTGGGCCTGATAGCCCACGCATTCACAACCCCGGTCCGCGCCGATCCCCTTGGTTTGGTCTAGTACGAACTGAACCGGGTCCGTCTTCGAATCATCAACGGCGATCGCGCCGATCTGCTCGGCGAGGGCCAGCCGGTCTGGGCGTCGGTCCACAACCCAGACTTTGCTTGCGCCCTTGATCGTCGCCGACAGGGCGGCCATCAGCCCGACCGGACCCGCACCATAAATCACCACTGTGTCGCCGGGGATCACGCCGGCCATTTCGGTAGCGTGGTAGCCGGTAGGGAAGATGTCCGACAGCATCACGTAATCGTTTTGTTTTTCTATGGCGTCTTCACCCAGGCGCAGGCAGTTGTTGTCGCCGTAGGGCACACGCAGCATTTGGGCCTGCCCGCCCGGATACGGACCCATTCCCGCGAAGCCGTAGGCGGCGCCCGCGCCGACCGGGTCTGGTTGCGTGGTCATGCAATAGTTGGTGAAACCGCGTTCGCAATTCTTGCAAAACCCGCAGGAAATATTGAATGGCAGCACGACCCGATCGCCGACCTTGACGGCGTCGACGCCGTTTCCGATCTCGATGACCTCACCCATGTTCTCGTGACCAAAGGTGCGCCCGACCTCGAAATCGGTGCGTCCCTCGTACATGTGCAAATCGGAACCGCAAATATTTGTCGCTGTGATGCGAACAAGAACGTCAGTGGGGCGTTCGATCTTGGCATCCGGAACGTCTTCAACGTTGACCGCGTTGGGGCCTTTATAAACGACTGCTTTCATTTCTTTCACTCCCTAAATTTTGACCATGAAAGACGGAAGATCCGCCCTCACTTTCGGAGGTGCATTTACGGTGAATGTCCGGGCAGAGTCTCAGGCTGCGCGGAAAATGTGCATATCCCAGATCTATCACGATCGCACATGACCCGCCACTGCGAGGATGCGACCGAATTCGGGTTGCGCGTTGCCCCCTGCCAGTGCCAGGGGTGCCTCGTCGACACCACGAGGTGGGCACCGAGGTGGGCACCGAGGCATTCTCTCTTACGACGGAACGGCCGCTAGCCGTTCGGCTATCGGGCGTTCAGCGACCCCCGCGTCAGAACGTATGTGAAATCGTCGGTCAAGCGCTATTGTCCCGGTCTGGTCATTCGGCGACGCGAGTCGCGTCAATTCCAGAGCGGTCTGCATAGCTGGTCGATTGCACGAACCGTCCAGGAGGCGCGCGTTGAGCCGGATGGCTCAAGGACGTTCAGGTTCATTCCAGAGTTGAACGCATCCGGCGGACAGGTCATTGGTTCGACGGCGAGTCCAATTCTGTCGATCGAGGGTACTAATTGATCAGCCGTATGCACCTGAACCCAAGGGCATTCGGGACCCCAGATCATTTCCACTCCACTGCCCGCGGTCGTCGTCAATCGAAGTGTCGCCATGCCTTCATCGTCCCGGTCGAAGCCAGTGAATGCATGGTCGATGAAGGTGTCATCGATAGTCCGCGGCGTGCGGAAGTCAAACACGGCAAGATCACCAGCATCGAGATCACAGAGGTGAAGGGGAATGAGGCGGTCATGAGTCACGGTCAGGATTCGCTGGGCTGCGAGCTCCAGCGTCCAGTCGTTGACGCGGCCATCGCCGGCAACAAGGTACGGGTGCGGAGCGACGCCAAAAGGGGCGGAATTTGGACCGGCATTCACTGCCGTAACTGCCGTTCGAAGGCCACCGGCGTCAAGCGCAAAATCCACCTCCAGCGTCACCCGGTGGGGGTATCCAGGCTGCGCTTCGACGGTTGCCGCGAGGACGAGCCGATCGGCCGCCTGCCTGACCACTGCAAAGTTCAACCAGGACACGAGTCCATGGAGAGCGTGACCCCTCGACGGCTCGGTGATGCTGAGCTGTTGCTCGACACCACCGAATGTGTACTTTCCATCCACGACTCGGTTCGGCCACGGCGCCAGGATGGCGCCGCGAAAGAAAGGTCGCACCCCAATTGGGTTACTCGGGGGTCAGGACCCGAGGAATGTCGGCGTCCCATTCGGTCTCGGCAACGTGAAGTGCGCGGTACGTGTAGTCCGTGTCCCACCCGTGGAAGACGAGATAGTCCTTGCCATTCAGACCAAAGACCAGGTCTTGGCCACCAGGGCCGCGATATAAGCCCCCCGACCCTTCGGTCGAGAGGATCGGACCCGTTTCCTTCGTCCACGGGCCATCGATTGAGGCAGCCGTTGCAGCACCGACCGCATATCGGTCGTCTCCGTAAGAGTTAGCGGAGTAGAGCATCAGGAGTCCTGTACCTCGGACCACAATGGTGGGAGCCTCGACAAGGTTGCCCTCCCAATCCTCGGTTTGCTTCAGGATCCTGATGGGATCGCCCGTGATGCTGAGCCCGTCGGGAGAGAGCGTGGCCGCCTGAATCCAGGTGTCGAGGTCGCAACAGTTACCGTCATTTTTCCAGACGAGGTACAAGGCGTCGTCGATGAGCACGGTGCTTGCATCGATCGCGCCGCCTTCGTCTTCTGGACAGATGATCATGGCGTCGCTCTGAACGATGAACGGTCCGGCCGGGTCGCTGGCAGTGGCTACACCAATGCACTGCAGCGTTGGCGCAAAATTCGTCGCCGTGAAGTACATGACGAATGAATCATCGGCGAGTCTCGTCACCTCAGGCGCCCAGGTCTTTCCCGGAATAATCCAGCTTGGGAGATCCGGCAACGCGTCCGGTAACACCTCCCAATCGAGGAGATCGGTGGAGGAGGCGACCTGCACGTTGCGGTTGTTGTCGTTGGTGGCATACGCGAAATAAGTGCCGTCGACCTCCACCACGTCGGGGTCTGCGAAATTCGTGTTGAGTACCGCAGCGCCTGCTGCGGTAGACGCCGGAGGTGCCGAGTGCTCCGGAGCCGCCGTGCAGCCACTCACCGCGAAGGCGGTCATGATGGCTCCAGCCACACACGCTACCGCTGCGCGGCGAGCAGAGGTCAACACGTGCTATCCCTTCACTCCGGAGCGAGAAACGCCCTCGATAATAAAGCGCTGGAGGAAGATGAACAGCGCCAGCACGGGCACGCTCGCGACAACCGCGCCGGCCATCAAAAGGTCGTAGCGCACCGCATTTGCGGACTGAAGCGTGGACAGTCCAGCTGGCAGTGTTTGTATCTCCGGGCTGAACAAGACGTAGACGGGCCAGAGGAAGTCGTTCCAGTTGCCGAGGAAGGCGAGCAGCGCGAGTGTTGCAAGTGCGGGTTTGGCGAGCGGCAGAACCACTTGCATGAAGATGACGAATCGGTTCGCCCCATCGAGCCGGGCGGCCTCCTCTAACTCGATCGGCAGGCCGACGAAGAACTGTCGCATGAAGAACACTCCGAATGCGGACGCCGCCGTGGGAATGATGATCGCGACGAGCGAGTTGAGCCACCCCAGTTCGCTCACGATGAGGTAGTTGGGAATCACCAGGATTACCGGCGGCACCAGCAATGTCGCGACGATGATGACGAAGACGAAATTCTTGCCGCGAAACTGCATTCGTGCGAGCGGATACGCCGCCAATGACGCCGTGACGACGACGAGCGTGGCATTGAGGGCGGCTGCGACCATGCTGTTTGCGAACCATTGCAGCACCGGAGTCGCAGTCCCGGGAGCGAGGATAGACGCGAAAGCTTGGACGGAAATCGGATTGGGAATCCACGCCGGTGGAATAGCCGTTGCGTCAGCCCGGGTCTTGAAGCTGGTCACGATCATGAAGATGATCGGGCTGATGAACGCGATTGCGATCGCGCCGAGAACGACGACCCGAGTGATTGTGCCACTCCGTCGACGTGCACTGCGTGCACGGGAACCGGCACTGATCCTGGTCGTGAGAGCGTTCACGAGCGCACCTCCTTCTTGAGCTTCTTGGGCTGTTTCTCGCGAAAGATGTAGAAGACAAAAGCACTGATCGCCATGAGGAATACGGTCAGGACATAACTCATCGCTGCGGCGCTGCCCATCTGAAAGTTGCGCAGACCCGCGTCGGCGATCTGATATATGGCCGTGCGCGTTTCACGTCCGGGGCCGCCCTGAGTCATGAGATAGGACTGGCCAAACATGTTGGCGGATGCAAGAAGGGTGATGATCGTGATGAACGAGAGGATGGGCTTCAGCCCGGGGATCGTCACGTGCAGGAACTGCATCCACGGTCCGGCCCCATCAACACGTGCGGCTTCGTAGAGTTCGATCGGGATGTCCTGAAGGCCGGCAAGGTAAATGACGGCGTTGAATCCGAGCGTCCACCAGACGGTCACTCCCACAAGCGCGACCCAGGCCGCGGGCGTCGTTGTTGTCCAAGCGGTGTCATCCGGAAGTCCTAGGAGTCCCAGATAGTGGTTCACCAGCCCGATGTTGTTGTCGAGCAGGTATCGCCACAGCACCGAGATGACGGCGACGCCGAGTACGTAGGGGGCGAAGTAGATTGCTCGGAGAAAGTCCCGTCCGGGAAACTTCCTGCTCATGAGTAAGGCAACGGCGAGCGGGACGATCAGGAGCAATGGCACGCTGAGTACCGTGAAGATGCCGGTGGCCCGCATGGACCCCCAGAACGGGCCAAAAACCGTCGATCCGGGTGAGAACAAGGCGACGTAGTTGTCGAGGCCGACAAAGGGTTTGTTCGGCAACGTGTAGTCCCAGGAATGAAGACTGATCCACACCCCTAAAACTGCCGGGAGGACGACGAAGCTGCCAAACAGAAGCAGGTAGGGGGCAAGGAATAGCCAGGGGGTGGCTACCCCCTGCCGCCGAGTGCCCGCTCGCACTCCACGATTCTTCTGCGACTCCGGGTCGGAGGCCGAGGGGCGGCGCGCCCTCCCCAGGGGGAGGGCGCGCTCACCGACCTTCGTCGACACTGGTCAGTCCCCGAACGAGGCTTTGTTGTCGGCCATGAGTTTCGTCGCCGTGCCGGCGGCTTTTTTGAGCGCGTCACTCGGCGTCGTCGTTCCCTGAACCCCGTCGGCGACTGCGATTTCGAGGGTCTCGGCCTGAACCCCACCGATCCCGGGAATGGGCGGCAAGAAACGCATCGAATCGATCGTTGCCGCGATTGCTTCCTGCGGCAGGCCGTCGAGGGCACCCGCATCACGCACCGACTGGCGAGCGGGGATCATGCCCGAGCCTGCCCACTCGGCGGACTGCTCGCTCATCCAGGCGATGAACACCTTCGACGCGTTGACCTTGTTCTGGTCCGCGTTTGCCTGGCGGGGAAGGAAGAAGTTATGGGAGTTGGCCCATACGGCATCCGTGTCACCAATTGTGGGGACCGGGGCGACCGCGTAAGGCAGACCGGACTCGGCGAGATCGTTGATCTGCCAGATGCCGTCCCATGTGATCGAGGTCTCACGATTCTTGAAGGCGACGTACTGAGAGTCGATGGCGACGTCACTCGGGCTGTAACCGTCGTCCACGATGGAGCGCTGCCACTCAAGTGCCTCTACCCCGGCTGCTGAATCAAACGTTGCCCCGTCGTCACCATATGGTTCACCGTCGTTCTGCCACAGCACGGAGAGGTTCATGAGGTGGCTCGGCCACCGCGTCGGCATCCAGAATGGAGTTTCGTACCCAGCTGCTTTGAGCTTGTCGAGCGCATCCTGGAAGGAAGCCGCGTCGGTCGGGGCACCTTCGATCCCAGCGGCGGCGAAATGTTCGGTGTTGTAGTACATGGCCAGTGAATGCACATCGAGCGGAATGCCGTATCGGGCGTCCTTATAGACGCCGGCACTCCAGACTTCGTCGGTGAAGTCATCTGACGTGAGACCCAAGTCCTCGGCGAGATCGTCGATCGGTACGATGACGTTTCGCGCGGCATTCGACGCGAGCTGGTCCAGGTGCATCACGCCGACGTCGGGACCCTCGCCGGCGGTCACCGCTGCGGGCAGTCTCTGGTAGAAGTCGGTCCACTGCATCGTGTTCGAGACAACCGTGATGTTGTCATGCTCAGCATTGAAGTCGGACACCATCTTCTCCATGAACGGACCGTCCCCGCCGGTGAAGCCGTTCCAGTAGGACAGCTCCACTTCAGGTCCGGTGTATTCACCGGTGAAGGGCTCACTCGCCGCCTGCCCGGTTCCGCCCGCAGAGCATCCGGCCAGTACCAGCATGAGTGCGGCACCGAGAGCTGTGGCCCCAATCACTCGCCGCCCCAGGAAGTCTTTCTGCTTCATGATCGTTCGTCCTCCTCATCGAAAACATCGCTCCGCGACTCATGCGCGAAGCGGGCCGCCCATTCCCCGCACCAATCGGAGCGGCAGACGAGCGCCTTCCGTCAATGTACAGCGCTAGAAAGATGTTTGTCTAGTCTGCGAGGATCCGCGACAAACGCCGTTTCCAGCGCCTGGCCACAGTCGCCTTAGGATGGACCGGACGGGACGGGACAAACATGGCAAGGGTTCGACTAATAGACGTCGCGGAGCTCGCGGGCGTATCCATGAAGACCGTCTCAAACGTCGTTCACAACTATCCTCACGTGGCCCCGGCGCTCCGCGAGAAGGTGCAAGCGGCAATTGACCAGCTCGGCTACCGACCCAACCTTACGGCGCGGCGTCTGGCTACCGGAAGAACCGGAATGATCGCCCTGGCAATCCCCGAAATCGACCACCCGTACTTTTCGGAACTCTCCCGTCACATTGCCGAAGAAGCAACTCGACGAGGATACCGAGTCATCATCGAGCAGACCTTGAGCGATCCCGTCGCGGAACGGGCGGTACTCAGCGATCGGGAGGCTGGGCTGGTCGACGGCGTGATCTTTCACCCCGTCCGCATGGAATCGCTCGACATTGCGAAGCTCGATCCTGGCACTCCGCTGGTCTTGCTCGGCGAGGCGGCCATGCCTGTCATGACAGACCACGTGATGATCGACAACATCTCGGCCGCTCTCGATGCCACGCGGCACCTCTTAGCGAGAGGATGTCGACGCATCGCTTTTCTCGGTGTCATAGCGGCGGACATCACTGGTTCGACGAATCAGCGCCTTCTCGGCTACCAACAGGGTCTCCTGGAGGCCGGGGTCCAGCTGGATCCCGAGCTGGTATTCACGGCCTTGGAATTCACGGCTGAAGCAGGCCTTCGTTCGGTTGCCGAGGCGATTGAGCGCGGGGTGTGTTTTGACGGCGTGGTCAGCCGCGACGACCGGTTCGCGATCGGAGCATTGAAAGCCCTCCATGATTCCGGGCGATCGGTACCCGCAGATGTGGCCGTGGTCGGTTGGGACAACACCTTCCTGGCCGCGTACACGTCCCCGACACTCACCTCCGTGGCGCCGAGGAAGACCGCTATCGCCGCGGCTGCTTTCGATCTCCTCGAGGAACGAATCGCTGGATACCGGGGGGTTGGCCGCCACAGGATCGTGGGGCATTCACTCGAGGTGCGCGAGAGCGCTCCATTTGCTCCTTGACGCCTCGACCGACACTCAGACTTTACAGCGCTGTAATTTGGCGGCATGATTGCGGTATGTCGCGTTCTCTCCCGATTTCTGCCAGTGCCCAGGGTGGCGTGTATCCCCGCCCGCAACTTGTCCGCCCGAATTGGCAAGATCTCGCCGGCGAGTGGGCATTCGAACACGACGATCACGACATCGGCAGAAGCGAGAAGTGGTTCGCAAACCCTGCACACCTTGGCCGGGTCATCACTGTTCCGTTTCCGCCTGAGTCGGAGATGTCAGGAATCGCCGAGCCGGGCTTCCATCCCGTTGTCTGGTATTCCCGCATCATCAGCCCCGAAGACCTGGCCGCGAGCGGACTGTCCCGCGGGCGTGACCGAGTGGTGTTGCATTTTGGGGCGGTCGACTACCGCGCATCTGTGTGGATCGATGGCCAGTTCATCGGGTCCCACGAGGGCGGCCAGACGCCATTCTCCTTTGACATCACCGAAGCTCTGTCGCCCCAAGAGGACTGCGTGCTCGTGGTTCGTGCCGAGGATGACCCCCACGACGTAGCTCAGCCGCGGGGCAAACAGGATTGGCTTGAGGATGCGCACGTCATTTGGTACCACCGCACTACGGGGATTTGGCAACCGGTCTGGCTCGAGTCTGTGCCGGATCAGCGCATCACGGCACTGCGTTGGATTCCAAACGTGCCGGCTGGGGACGTCGCGATCGAGGTGGAGCTGACGCGGCGACCGGCGCCGAGCGTTACTGTTCAGGTGGAACTGTCCATCGCGGGCGAAATTCTCGCCCGGCAGTCTTTCTTGGCCGTTGAGCCGCGATCACAGGCAACCATTCAGATTTCTCGGCAGGCGAACGGTCAGGCCTGTGAAGCTCTCCTCTGGTCACCGGAAAACCCACGACTGATTGACGCGCATGTCTCGATCATTGCTGACGACGGAAGCATTCTCGACGAGTCCTTCTCCTATTTCGGGCTTCGCAGCGTCGGTGTCGCGGGCGGCAGGTTCCTGCTCAATGACCGACCGTACTTCGTACGATCGGTGCTGGAGCAGGGCTACTGGCCGCAGTCGCACCTCGCTGCGCCCTCGGCCGAAGCTCTGCGAGCCGAAGTGGAACTCATCAAGGCCCTCGGGTTCAACGCCGCGAGAGTCCATGAAAAGGTCGAGGACCCTCGATTCCTCTATTGGGCGGACCGGCTCGGCTTGCTCATTTGGGGTGAAATGGGCAGCACCTACGAGTTCTCTTCGGAGGCAGTATCGCGAGTCACCCGCGAATGGACCGAAGTAGTGCGCCGCGACCGATCGCATCCGTCAATCGTCACCTGGGTTCCCCTCAACGAGAGTTGGGGTGTTCAACAGATCGCACACGACGACGCCCAGTTGAGCTTCGCCCAGTCGCTCTACCACCTGACTCGCGCGCTCGATCCGAGCCGCCCCGTCATCTCCAATGACGGCTGGGAACACGCCATATCTGACATCCTCACAATCCACGACTATGCCGGCACGGCCGAGCAGCTCGACGCCAATTACAAGGACATCGACGCCATCCGATCCCTCGTTGCGGGTATGGGTCCGGCAGGCCGTCGCCTGCAGCTCATCCCCCGCGAGGTCGATGGCCAGTCGATCATGGTCACTGAATTCGGCGGGGTCAGCTTCGCGCCCGATGCTGCCGATGACTCGTGGGGCTACACGACAGCGACAAGCCATGAGGACTTCGAAAATCGTGTATCAGGTCTCGTGGGAAGCCTTCGGGACAACCCGATCCTCTCGGGCTTTTGTTACACCCAGCTGACGGACACAATGCAGGAGACCAACGGCCTGACCGACGCGAACCGGGAGCCCAAACTGCCGATCGCCGTCATTCGCAGCATCGTATCCGGGGAGAACGCACCCCTTCCCCGGGTGGCGCGGGTCGCTGCGTCGAGCCTGCACCCAGCCACCGGCTGAGGACGACTACGACCGGCTCCACGCACTCGGTCTCAGTGAGTGCACGCAGGTATTTAGATCGGGCGTGGAGTTGTGCCTCTGCTCGAGCTTCAGCGAGTCCGACGACGGCCGCACAGGCAGCCGTGGCGACGATGTCCAGCAGGAACCCGGAGACGGCGCTTTCGAACCGCGCGCCCCGGGTTCGGAACCAGCCAAGTCGACCGGCATAAAGCCCCTGTGCGGGAGAAAGATTTGTGCGATCACCTCGACCCGGATCTGCGTCGCCAGGTGAGCCAGGAAGAAAACCAGAGCGATCACGCTCGCCAGAACGGATGCTCCAGCAGCACCGGGAGCAAGAACTTGAACGTTGCGAGAATGAGCGCAAGCGTACTATGCACACACGCCTCTGCACGGGCACCGGCCAAAAACACGTTTCACCCGCACCCCCGAACGAATTCGACGGAGATTTTGGCAAAAGCGGTTAGGTTAGCTCGAAAAACCTCCCTCTTTCCCAAAATCTCCGTCGAATTGGTTCACCACCGAACCGAGCTCCTGGTCGTGCGGTCTCCGGCTCGTGAACGCCTGTTGGGCACGTCGCGCATCGTCGAGGGAGTGCCCCCTCGACCACCGCCTTATTGGGTGAGGCGAGGTGCCGGGGCTCGGAGCCGAGCCGGACGCCGCTACTGCACCGCGGAGGTCAGCCGGGCGAGATTGTCGAGCACCGTGGAGCGCAGCGGCTGCTTCATCCATTCCGCCAGGGTGAGTTCACGGCTGTCCTCCCGGTAGCCGTCTTCCACCGCCCGCAACTGCTGCACGAAGGAGCGTCCGCGCACCATCATCGATACCTCGAAGTTGAGGCTGAACGAGCGCATGTCCATGTTGCTCGACCCGATCACGGCCACCTCGTCGTCGATCGTGAAATGCTTGGCGTGCAGCACGTAGGGAGCCTTGTACAGGTAGATCTTCACGCCCGCCCGAAGCAGCTCCTCATAGTAGGAGCGCTGCGCGTGGTAGACGAGGGCCTGGTCGCCGACCTCGGAAACGAACAACTCCACCCGCAGCCCGCGCTGAGTGGCCGTCGTGATGGCGTACATGATCGACTCGTCTGGCACGAAGTACGGGCTCGTGATGATGATGCGCTCCTGTGCATAGTAGAGCAGAGCGAGGAACAGACGCAGGTTGTTCTCGCCCTCGAAGCCGGGTCCGCTGGGCACGACCTGGCAGTCCAGGGAGTGCGGCACAACCTCGGTTGACACCGGCTGGATGTCCCGGGTCAGAAGGTCGTTGGTCTCGCTGTACCAGTCGGTGATGAAAATCGCGTTGAGACCCGACACGATCGGTCCCTCGACCCGCGTCATCAGGTCTTTCCACTTCAGGCCGCGACGGATGTTCCCCGGCATGTTGTACGTGCGGTCGATGACGTTCTGCGACCCCATGTAACCGACCGTGCCGTCGATGATCAGCACCTTACGGTGGTTGCGCAGATCCGGCCGTTGCCACTTTCCCTTGAGCGGCTGCAGCGGCAGCAGGAGCTCCCACTTCACGCCGGAGTCGGTGAGCCGGCGCAGCGTCTCGCGGTAGCCGAGCTTGCGCATCGACTGGATATGATCCATCAACACGCGCACGGTCACGCCGCGCTTGACGGCGTTTTCGAGGGCGTCGAAGAATGGTGCCGTGGTCGGATCCAGGGAAAGAATGTAGAACTCGACGTGCACGAAATTGAGGGCCCGATCGATGTCCGTGACCATCTCGGCGAACGTGCCCTCATAGTCGCCGAGCAGGCGGGCCTCGTTGCCGCCGACCAGCGGCATCGCCCCCAGATTGCGGTTGAGTTCGACGACCGAGTCGAGCCAGAGCGGCCACGGATGATCGCGACGCACCTGATCGATTCCCTCGGTGCTGTCGAGGATGAACTGGTTGATCTCCTCCTGCATTTCCAGTCGCTTTTTCGGCAGGGTTCGGTAGCCAATGAGCAGGAAGAGTAAGGCGCCGATGAAGGGCAGGAAGAAGATCGTTAGCAGCCACGCCATGCCCGATGTCGGCCGACGGTTGCGAGGAACGACGACGATTGCCACCACGCGAATGGAGAAATCGACCACCAGGGCGATCACGAGGATGATGGTCGAGATGTCGATGCCGAACATTCGGTGCTACGTAACCGGTTTATCGAGCCCGAGCTTGGCGCGCTCTTCCGCCTCGATCCGGGCGTAGACCTTACGCTCCGTGCGGTCCGCCCGCACGATGGAACGCATCACGATCCAAAAGATCAGCCCGACGGCGACGGTGGGCAGGAGCGCCCAGAAAGCGCTGACCCAGAAGTTATCCATGATGTCTCCAACGATACGGGAAAACGGCGGGCGGGCGCGCGGCGTTTACGTGTTCAGCAGCCCTGCGATACCGGTTCCGATTGCGTAGATCCCGGTTCCCCCGACGCCGACCCAGATCGAGATTTCGAGCAGGGACGGACGACGACGGACGCGCGGGATCGGTTGGCCGGGCACAGGCTCGCCGGGCACAGGCTCGCGAGGCGGATTCGACCTCATCGGATGATCATTTCACCAGTGGGAACAGGATGGTCTCCCGGATTCCCAGCCCGGACAGCGCCATCAGCAAACGGTCGATGCCCATGCCCATGCCGCCGGTCGGCGGCATCCCGTGCTCGAGGGCCCGCAGGAATTCCTCGTCGAGGCGCATGGCCTCGGGGTCGCCGCCGGCGGCGAGGCGCGCCTGTTCGACGAAGCGCTCACGCTGCACGACCGGGTCGACGAGCTCGGAGTAGCCGGTGGCCAGCTCGAAGCCGCGCACGTACAGGTCCCACTTCTCGACCACCCCGGCCACACCCCGGTGGCCGCGCACGAGCGGGCTGGTGTCGATCGGGAAGTCCAGCACGAACGTGGGGCGGGTCAGGCCGCCCTTCACGAAGTGCTCCCACAGCTCCTCGACGTACTTGCCGTGGATGGGGTGGTCGATATCGAGCCCCTCCGTGTCGGCGAGCACCTTCAAGTCGGCGAGCGGGGTGGCCGGCGAGATCACGTAGCCCACGGCCGCGGACAGGCTGTCGTACATGCCGATGCGGTCCCAGTCGCCGCCCAGGTCGAATTCGGTGCCGTCGGCCCAGGTCACCACGTGCGAGCCGGCGATGGCGAACGCGGCATCCTGAATCAGTTTCTGGGTGAGGTCGGCGATCGAGTTGTAGTCGCCGTAAGCCTCGTAGGCCTCCAGCATCGCGAACTCCGGCGAGTGGGTGGAGTCGGCGCCCTCGTTGCGGAAGTTGCGGTTGATCTCGTAGACCCGGTCGATGCCGCCGACCACGGCGCGCTTGAGGAACAGCTCCGGCGCGATCCGCAGGAAGAGGTCGGTGTCGAACGCGTTGCTGTGGGTCGTGAACGGGCGAGCGGATGCGCCACCGTGCATGACCTGCAGCATCGGCGTCTCAATCTCGATGAAGCCCCGCTCCGTGAAGGTGTGGCGCAGGCTAGCGACGGTCTGCGAGCGCTGGATCACGCTGCGGCGGGCCTGCTCGCGAATGATCAGGTCGAGGTACCGACTGCGCACGCGGGTCTCCTCGCTGAGCGCGGTGTGCAGGTTCGGCAGCGGCAGCAGCGCCTTGGCGGCGACCTGCCACTCCGACGCCATGACGGAGAGCTCGCCGCGGCGGGAGGAGATGACCTCGCCGGAGACGAAGAGGTGGTCGCCGAGGTCGACGAGGTCTTTCCAATCGGCGAGGGATTCCTCCCCCACCGCCCCCAGGGAGATCATGGCCTGGATGCGGCTGCCGTCCCCGGACTGCAGGCTCGCGAAACAGAGCTTGCCGGTATTGCGCAGGTGCACGACGCGGCCGGCGAGGCCGACGATGACGCCGGTGACGGCATCCGCTTCGAGGTCGCCGAACTGCGCACGCACGGCGGGGATCGTGTCGGTGACGGGCACGGACACCGGGTAGGCGCCGCCGGCGGGACTGGTCGCGGCGGCGTTCAACCGTTCACGCTTGGCCAGGCGCACGACCTTCTGCTCGTTGGTCTCGGCCTCCGCCGCTGCGGCGGCCACGATTTCGGCCTCGGTCGGTGCTGGGTTCTGCTCGCTCATGCGGTTCTCCGTGGCAGGTGGCGGCCGGGCGATGCCCGGCGCTCCCGCGCGTGCTCATTGATGTGACGACGTGTTGATGAAAGGTCGGGCTGGTGAGGGTCTGGCTGGTGACGGTCGTGCGGGTGGTGCGGCCTAGGGAAGGTCCAGGGCCACGTTGTCGATCAGCCGGGTGTGACCGACCAGCGCGGCGACCAGCATGCGGGCCGGGCCGTGATGCTCGCCCCCGACCGGAAGGAAGGTCCGCGGGTCGACGACAACGAGATAGTCCAGTTTAACCAGCGGCTGCACGTCGATCCGCGCGTGGGCGGCCTGCAGTGCGGCGCCGACCCCCTGGGCGGCGACGGATGCTGCGGCCTCGAGCCCCGCGGACAGCGCCCGGGCGGCGGCGCGCTGCGCCGGTTCGAGCGCGCGGTTGCGGCTGGAGAGGGCGAGGCCGCCGTCTTCGCGCACGATCGGGACGACCTCGATGCGGGTGCGGAAGTTGAGGTCGGCCAGCATCCGTTCGACCAGGAAGACCTGCTGCGCGTCTTTCTGGCCGAACACGGCCACGTCGGGGCCGACGATGTTGAACAGCTTCGCGACCACCGTCAGCATGCCGTCGAAATGCCCGGGGCGCGCAGCGCCCTCGAAGAGGCTGCCGACCGCGCCGGCGACAACCCGGGTGGAAGCGGCGCCGTCCGGGTACATCAGCTGGCTGGTTGGCGCGAATACGAACGGCACGCCCTCCGCGGCCAGAGCCGCGACATCGGCCTCGAGCATGCGCGGGTAGCTGCCGAGATCTTCCCCGACCCCGAATTGCAGCGGGTTGACGAAGATCGACACCACGACGATGTCGCCGAGGCTGCGAGCCCGGCGAACCAGGGTCAGGTGCCCGGCGTGCAGGGCCCCCATGGTCGGGACCAGCACGATGCGTGGTCGCCCGAGCCCGGCCTCGCCGCGCCCGGCGCGCGCGCTCTCGATGCGGCTCTGCGCGTCGGTCAGGCGGCTCCGCAGTTCCTCGATGCTGCCGATGACTGCTGGTTTGGTGAGCACGTTCACTCGTCCTCCGGTGTGTTGCGGTTGTGTCATTCGTCGAAACCGTCCTGGTCGCGGGTGTCGAGCGCGTCCAGCGCGTCGAGCTGGGAGAGGTCGAGACGGTCGGGGCTGGTTCGGGCCAGCGCGTTCTCCATGGCGGACCGCATCAGCGGCGCGATCACCGCTCCGGGGTGCTCGATGCCGATGCCGGCCAGCAGCCCGGTGGCCTGCTCCACGATCGAGGTGGAGAACGCCGTGGCGGTGTCAACGGCCTCGGCATAGGCAGCCCGGTCGGCCTCCGCGACGATCACGGGCTCGCCGCCCATCTCCACGACCAGCGCCTGCCCGATCGGCAGCACTGGCGTGGGCGCCGTCACCGCGAAGTAGCTGTCGGCGAGGCGGGCCAGGTCGATGCTGGTGCCGGTGAAGCTCATGGCCGGGTGGATGGCCAGCGGGATTGCGCCACCGGCCAGCGCCGGGGCCAGCACCGAGGTGCCATACCGGGCCGAGGTGTGCAACACAAGCTGGCCGGCCTGCCAGGTTCCGGCGGCCGCGAGCCCGCTGACGAGGCTCTCGAGCTGGGCGTCGGGCACGGCGATGATGACCAGTTCGCTGCGCTCGACGATCTCGGGAACGGTGAGGATGGGCGCGCCCGGAAGAATCGCCTCGGCCCGGTCGCGGCTGGACTGCGAGATGGCGGAGATCCCGACGATCGCGTGGCCCGCGCCGGCGAGGGCGGCGCCGAGGATGGGGCCGACCCGGCCGGCACCGATGATGCCGATTCCGAGGCGTCCGGGACGCGGCGTCATTCGATGACTCCGTTCGGTTGCTTCCAGGTGGGTTGGGCCGCGGTCGGCTGGTCCTGGATCGGCTGGTTCCAGTGGTGGCTGGTGTCGGACTGGGCCGACGAGATGGCCCCGGAGGCGATCCGGTCGAAGAAAACCAGGGCCTCTGCGGCGGCCACCACCCCGAGGTAGGCGGAGACCGGCCCGGCGACGGTGTGCAGCCGGGCGGAGGCGAGGCGCAGCATCCGAGTCACGGGGCCCTGCGAGATGGCGACGCTCTGCAACCGGGCCAGCGGCACCAGCACCAGCTCCCGCGAGATCACGCCGCGCCGGAGCAGAGCGATGCCGCCCACGACGGTGTAGCCGGTGCGGCGCCACGAGAACGGATGCAGCCAGGCCGCCCGGCACGGCGCGTTCGTGAAGCCGTCGTCGCCGCCCTTCGAGCGGAGGCCCCGTTCGATCAGGGCCTGCTGCTCCGCCGAGTCGAACCCGGGCAGGATCAATTCGAGCACCCGGGCGACGTCGGCGAGCGTGCCCACCGGGAGGGTTGTGGTGTTGGCCTCGCCGGCGGCACCCTGGGTGCTGGAGTGGCCGGCCGTGTTGATGCGCACCTGCCACCAGCCGAACGGGCGCCAGAGCAACGGCTGCGAGACGCCGATCGCGTGGACCCGGCCCGGCGGCAGGGTCTCGTTGCTAGTAGTGAGCAGCCCGAAGCCGACCCGCACGCCGTCGGGGGTGCCGGCGATGCTGTAGCGCAGCGACTTGATGACCCTGGTGAAATAGAAGCTGACGCTGGCGATCAAGGTGGGGATGAAGGCTACGAGCAGCCAGTCGCTGCCGCCGGCGGTCACGCCGACGATCAGGGCGATTCCGGCGAGCACGACGAAAACCGTGAAGCCGCTGAACACGACGGATCCGATCAGCCGCCCGGGCGGAATCCGCACCACCGATTCCGGCGGGGCGGCGTCGGGGTCCAGCTCGGGCGCGAAGAGATCCCGGGCCCGGTCGGCGGCGGCGGTCGCGGGAGAGAGGGGTGACGCGGGAGCGAGACCGAGACGGGAGGTCTGGGCCAGCGCGGCATCCGGGGCGGGAACGACCTGCTGCCGCAGTCCGGACGCGAGGCGAAGGATGTCCCGTCGCAGCTGGTCGGCCAGGGTCGAACCCAGGTAGGCCAGTTGCACATTGGCGTCCTGACCGGCCACGCTGACTTCGAGCTTCGCGGCGCCGATCAGGCGAGGGATGAACGGGCGCACGATGTTGACACCCTGGATGCGGTCGAGGCGGGCCCGGCGGTTGCTGCGGAAGAGCATTCCGCTACGCACCTCGACGACCTCCCCGGTGACCCGGAAGGTGTGCATGCGCCAGGACAGGTAGAAGACCGCCAGGATCAGCACAAGCACGACCGCGACCGCGAGCAGCGCCCAGCCGACGACGCCGCGCTCGAGGATCGCGTCGATCGGGTCGCCGCCGTATCTCGGCACCCCGAAGAAGACGTCGATCAGCCGCTCGCGGAGGTTGGCGATGATGAAGCCGAGCACGGCGACGATGAAGATGCCGCCGCGCAGCAGTGGGCTGGCCGGATGCAGCCGGTGCCATTCCCCGTCGGCGAGCGTGGTCACAGCCCGGCCCGGCGACTCTCGGCCAGCTCCACGAGCCGGTCGCGCAGGCTCTCCGCGTCGGCCTCGGCGAGCCCCGGGATGAGCACCCCCGACGAGGCCGCCGCGGTCACGAATTTGAGGTCGGCCAGACCCAGCCAGCGCGCGATCGGGCCGCGCGTGATATCGACCAGCTGCATCCGCCCGTAAGGGACGGACACGAACCGGGTGAACATGATGCCCCGGCGGAAGAGCAGGTCGTCGCGTCGCAGTTGATAGCCGATGGCCCGCACCCGGCGCGGTTCGAAGGCGACACTGGCCCCGGTGATCAACACGATCGCGCCGATCACGTAGAGCGCCCACTGCACGTCGAGGAGCAGCCACACCGCCGCGGCCATGGCCGTGAGCACCAGTCCGAAGACGATCGTGCCGACCGTCTCCACCACCACATAACGCGGGGAGACGCGCTTCCACTCCTCCACGTCGGGGAGGTCCAGTCCTACAGCCGCGTCAGGCACGCACTTCTCCCTGCTCTTGATCGTCGTCATCGGGGGGAAGCGTGCAGAAGTGCTCGGCCACGAGCCCCAGGGTCAGAAGGATCCCGGCACCTACCGCCGTCCCGATTGCAGGCCATAACGATGTTACCGCCGGCACGACCGAGCGGGTCAGGATGTAGAGCACGATTCCCAGTCCGCCGCCGAGCAGCAGCGCCCCGCTCAGCGCCGACGCCTTCGCCAGCAGCGCCACCCGGATGGCCAGGAACGGGTTGACGTGTTTCCGCACCGTGCCGCGAATGGCCTGACGGATCGGCCAAGCCAGCGCCAGGACGCCGATCCCGATCGCGATCAACGCGATCGGCAGGGTGGCCGGGGGCAGGAACATCGCCGAGCCGCCGGCCGCGGCGGCCAGCTCGAGCAGGAACACGACGACCAGGCCCGCCAGACCCAGGGCGATCAGCGCCGACGGCTGCGTACGTTTCACCGGTTGCCGCCCGCGGACGGCAGTGCGGGGTACCGCTGCACGGTGGTGTTGATCGCGCCGAGCAGCGCGCGCACCGGGCCGCGGCCCGGCAGCACTGCGGCCGGGTCGAGGTCCAACCACGGGGCCAGCACGAAGTCGCGCTCGGCGGCCCGCTGGTGCGGGATGGTCAGGCGCTCGTCGTGCAGCGAGGCCGTTCCGAAGACGATGATATCGATGTCGAGGGTGCGGTCGCCCCAGCGTTCGACCCGCACCCGACCGTGGTCGTTCTCGATGGCGTTCACCGCGTCGAGCAGGGTGTGCGGGTGCCCGGTGTAACGGATGCCGACCACCAGGTTCAGATAGCGCGGTGCCTCGTCGTCGACGCCGCCGACCTTCACCGCGGCGGACTCGTAGACCGGGGAGACGCCGGTCAGCTCGAGCCCGGGCACCTGCTCCAGCGCGTCGATCGCCGCGGTGAGGGTGGCCATGCGGTCGCCGAGATTGCTGCCCAGGGCGAGCAGCGCCGGGGTCGCGTCGGTCATGCGCGCGTCCGCACGATCTGCACCGCGACATCCGTGAACGGTACGGAGATCGGTGCCTGTGGTTTGTGCACCGTCACCTGCACCGTGTCGGCGGCGTCGTGCGCCAGCACCGCAACGGCGATGCGCTCGGCGACGGTTTCGATCAGGTCGACCGGGTTGTGCCGGGCAGCATCCGTCACTTCCACGGCGAGCTCGCCGTAGTGGATGGTCTGCGTCACATCGTCGCTCGCGGCGGCACGCCGCAGGTCGAGCCAAACCGTTACGTCGATGACGAAGTCCTGTCCGTTTTCCCGCTCGAAGTCGTAGACGCCGTGGTGCGCGTTGACCCGCAGGCCGGTGAGCGTGATGGAGTCGCTTCTCATGGTCCCATTCTGGCGGAATCCGCCAGTGCCAGCACATTCAGCGCCGTTCGCGTCGCCGCGACGTCGTGCACGCGCACCGCCCAGGCGCCGGCCTGCGCGGCCAGCACGCTGACCACGGCGGTCGGCAGATCGCGTTCCAGCACGCCCGCGTCGGCCGGGAGCACCCCGGCGAGGAACCGCTTGCGAGAGGCACCGACCATGACCGGGAACCCCAGGTCGGCGAAGGCGTCCAGGTGGGCCAGCAAACGCCAGTTGTGATCGGGCAGCTTCGAGAAGCCGAGCCCTGGGTCGAGCACGATCTTCTCCGGCGGCAGGCCAGCCGCGGTGAGCATGTCGACCCGCGAAACCAGCTCGGCCCGCACCTCGGCGACGACGTCGCCATAGACAGCGAGGTCGTCCATCTTCGGGGCGTGCGCCCGCCAGTGCATGGCGACGTAGGTCAGCCCACTGCGTGCGGCGATGGATGCCATCTGCGGGTCCGCCAGGCCGCCGGAGACGTCGTTGATGATCTGCGCCCCGGCGGCGGCCGCGGCGGCCGCGGTGCTCGAATTGAGGGTGTCGACACTGATCGAAAGCCCCTGCCGGGCGAGTTCGCTGATCACCGGGATCACCCGGGACTGCTCCTCGGCGGGCGCGACCCGGCCGGCGCCGGGGCGCGTGGACTCGCCGCCCACGTCGATCAGGTCGGCTCCCTGGGACTGCAGGTCGAGGGCGTGGATGATCGCGGCATCCGTCGATGCCCACCGGCCGCCGTCGCTGAAGGAATCCGGTGTGACGTTGAGCACCCCCATGATCAGGGTGCGCGGCCGGGTCACCGGCCGGAGCCGATCAGGGCCATGATCTCGGCGCGCTTCACGGGTTCGGCGAGGGACCCGCGGCTGGCCATCGTGACGGTCGAGCTGGCGGTCTGGCGCGAACCGCGGGCGGTCACGCAGCCGTGCACGGCGTCGAGCACGACCAGTACGCCGAGCGGTGCGAGCCCGATTTGGAGCGCCTCGGCGATCTCCTCGGTGAGGCGTTCCTGCATCTGGGGCCGGGCGGCGATCGTGTCGACGACAGCCGGCAGCTTGCCCAGACCCACGACCCGTTCGTTCGGCACGTAGGCAAGGTGGGCGATGCCGAGGAAGGGCAGCAGGTGATGTTCGCAGACGGAGCGGAAGGCGATGTCGCGCAGGAGCACCAGTTCACCCGTGTGCGGGCCCACCGGGATCGTGTCACGCAGGTGGTCGACCGGGTCCACCGCCAGCCCGGCGAAGAGCTCACCGTAGGATTCGGCCACCCGGCGAGGGGTCGCCCTGAGGCCCGGACGGGCGGGATCTTCACCGATTGCGGCGAGGATCTCGGCGACCGCGGCTTCGATCCGAACCCTGTCCACTGCCACCCGGGGGCCTACGCGGTGGCAGGACGAGGGGTACGGGCCGGCGTGCGGGCCGGAGTGCGCGCGGCGGTCTCGCCAGCGGTACTGCCATCGGCGACTCCGCTCTCGATGAGGGCCTTGGGGGTCGGCATCGCGATGGGCGGCAGGTCGGAGACCGGACGCTTGTCACTGGACAGCCACTGCGGCCGCGGGGGCAGCTTGACGACGCCCGTGAAGAGCCCGGACAGCGCGTGCTGGTCGAGCGTCTCGTGCTCGAGCAGCTCGGCGGCCAGTTCATCGAGGATGGCCCGGTTCGTGATCAGCACCTGGTAAGCCTCGTCGTGCGCGTCTTCAAGCAGCTGGCGCACTTCGGCGTCGACGCTTTCGGCGACCCGCTCGGAGTAGTCCCGCTGGTGGCCCATGTCGCGGCCGAGGAAAACCTCACCGGAACCCTGCCCGAGCTTGAGCGGGCCGACAGCCGAGCTCATGCCGAACTCGGTGACCATCTTGCGCGCGGTCGAGGTGGCCTTCTCGATGTCGTTCGAGGCGCCGGTGGTCGGGTCGTGGAAGATGATCTCCTCGGCCACCCGACCGCCCATTGCGTAGGCGAGCTGGTCGAGTAGTTCGTTGCGGGTGACGGAGTAGCGGTCTTCGACCGGCATAACCATCGTGTAGCCGAGGGCGCGGCCGCGGGGCAGGATCGTGATCTTGGTGACCGGGTCGGTGTTGCGCATTGCGGTCGCCACGAGCGCGTGGCCGCCCTCGTGGTACGCGGTGATCAGCTTCTCTTTGTCACGCATGACACGGCTGCGGCGCTGCGGACCGGCCATCACGCGGTCGACTGCCTCGTCGAGGGCGCGGTTGTCGATCAGCTGCGCGTTGGAACGCGCGGTGAGCAGCGCGGCCTCGTTGAGAACGTTGGCCAAATCGGCGCCGGTGAAGCCGGGCGTCTTGCGCGCCAGCACCTCGAGGTCGACGCCGGGAGCCATCGGCTTGCCCTTGGAGTGCACCTCCAGGATGCGCTTGCGACCAAGCATGTCGGGCGCGTCCACGCCGATCTGACGGTCGAAGCGACCGGGGCGTAGCAGCGCCGGGTCGAGGATGTCGGGCCGGTTGGTGGCCGCGATGAGAATGACGTTCGCCTTGACGTCGAAGCCGTCCATCTCGACCAGCAGCTGGTTGAGGGTCTGCTCGCGCTCGTCGTGCCCGCCGCCCATGCCGGCGCCGCGGTGACGGCCAACGGCGTCGATCTCATCGATGAAGATGATGGCCGGGGCGTTTTCCTTGGCCTGCTGGAACAGGTCGCGCACGCGGCTCGCGCCGACGCCGACGAACATTTCCACGAAGTCGGAGCCCGAGATCGCGTAGAACGGCACGTTGGCCTCGCCGGCCACGGCCCGGGCGAGGAGGGTCTTACCGGTTCCGGGAGGGCCGTAGAGCAGAACGCCCTTGGGGATGCGCGCCCCGACGGCCTGGAACTTCGCCGGCTCCTTGAGGAAATCTTTGATCTCCTCGAGCTCCTCGATGGCCTCGTCGGCGCCCGCGACATCCGCGAACGTCACCTGGGGGCTCTCCTTGGATACCAGCTTGGCCTTCGACTTGCCAAACTGCATCACCTTGTTGCCGCCACCCTGCATGCCGGCGAGCATGAACCAGAAGAAAGCGCCGATCAGGAGCAGGGGCAGCATGATGCCGAGCAGCGACAGGATCCAGCTGGACTTCGGCACCTCGTCGGTGAAGCCGTCGGCCGGATTGGCAGTGGTGACGGCCGTGATGACCTCTTCGCCACGCGGGGCGACGTAGTAGAACTGGACCTCGCTACCGAGGTCTTTATCCGCCTTGGTCAGGGTGAGGTCGACGCGCTGCTCGCCGTCGACGATCGTGGCCTCGGAGACCTTCCCGTCTTTCAGGAACTCCAGTCCCTGTTGGGTCGGAATCTCTTTGAATCCCGACATGGTAATGAGACTCGACCCTACCCACACAGCAACAATCGCCAGGAGAATGTAGAGGAGCGGCCCGCGCAGTAGCTTCTTGACGTTCATCGTGGTGACAGGCTACCGTGACCGCGCTGGACGAAGACCGTGTGTTCGCCCAAAGCGCTACCAGGCTCAGCTGTAGATGTGCGGGGCGAGAACGCCCACCGAGCGCAGGTTGCGGTAGCGTTCGTCGAAGTCGAGACCGTAGCCCACGACAAACTGGTTCGGAATGTCGAAACCGAGGTATTTCACGTCGATGTCGACGCGAGCGGCATCCGGCTTGCGCAGCAGGGCGCAGATTTCAACGGATTCCGGGCCGCGAGACTTCAGGTTGGACAGCAGCCACGAGAGCGTCAGACCGGAGTCGATGATGTCCTCGACGATGAGCACGTTGCGGCCGAGCAGGTCGGTGTCGAGATCCTTCAGGATGCGCACGACGCCGCTGGACTGCGTGCCGGACCCGTAGGAGCTGACCGCCATCCAGTCCATCGTGATCGGGTGCACGAGTTCGCGCGCCAGATCGGCCATGACCATGACCGCTCCTTTGAGCACGCCGACCAGCAACAGGTCCCTGCCGGCATAGTCCGCCTCAATCAGGCGGCACAGCTCTGCGAGCCGGGTGCGGATCTGCTCCTCCTCGATCAGAATCTCGGTGAGGTCGCCTTCAATGTCGCGGGGTTCCATGGGAGCGGGAGGGTCCTTTACTCGGGGCGTGTCCAGGCGCGGTCAATATCAGCCAGCCGTCCTGCCGTATAACCCTAACGCCTGGCAGGTCAAGCGGCTTCTGCCCGTGCCAGTCGGTGACCAGGCGCAGCACGGCCATCGTGTGCACGCGTTCCAGGGACACCCCGAACTCCCGTTCGACCGAGAATCGGATGATCCGCTGGCGCACCGCGGGCGGATTCGTCTCGAGCCGGCTCGCGTCCAGCCGGATTCCGGCGCCGTCGGCAGAGTCGCTGAGCGGTTCACTCAGCTGCTCGCTGAGACCACGGGCCAGGTCGTCGAGCGCGCTCGAGTCCTCGCGCAGCTGCCCGGCCGTGCGCACGAGTGCTTCGGCCACGCCGGGCCCCAGCTCCCGCTCGAGTACGGGCAGCACGGTCTGGCGTACCCGCACCCGCTGGAAGCGGGGGTCGTCGTTGTGCGGGTCCTGCCAGGGGTGCAGGCCGGCATCCACGCAGAATTGCCGGGTCCGGGCGCGACGGATGCCCAGCAGCGGCCGCAGAATCGGCCCGCCGACCGGCTTCATTCCCTGCAGGCTTGTGGGGCCCGATCCCCGGGCAAGGCCGAGTAGCACGGTCTCGGCCTGATCGTCGAGTGTGTGCCCGAGGAGGATGTGGCTCGCGCCGGTCTCCCGCCGCGCCTGGTCGAAGGCCGCGTACCGAGCGGTGCGGGCGGAGGCCTCCGGACCGCCGGCATCCGTGCCGTGGTCGACCGTGACCCGAAGAACGAGAACCGGGTCGAGGCCGAGTTCCCGCGCCTGCCCGGCCGCGGCCGCCGCGACGCCGGCCGAGCCGGCCTGCAGGGCGTGGTCGACGATGACCGCCCCGGCGCGCAGGCCCGCGCGCGGCGCCTCGAAAGCGGTGGCTGCGGCCAGGGCGAGCGAGTCGGCTCCCCCGCTGAGGCCGACCAGCACCAGGCCGCCGCCGCGGGCCGGGCCGGCCTCGGTGAGCAGGGTGCGTACATGGCGGCGCACATCGGCGATCGCCGGGGTGAGCCTCGGGCGGCGTGGGGACTCCATCCAGTAACGTTATCGACAGACTGTGAACAAGGGAGAGACCAGGCCATGGCCGCATACGACGCAGTAATCGAAATCCCTCGCGGGAGCCGCAACAAGTACGAAGTCGATCATGAGACCGGGCGGGTGTACCTGGACCGGGTTCTCTACACGAGCTTCGTGTACCCGACCGACTACGGCTTCTTCGAGAACACCCTGGGACTCGACGGCGACCCGGTCGACGTCCTGGTCCTGATCGAGTTTCCCCTTTTCCCAGGGGTCGGCCTGTCGGTTCGCCCGGTTGGCGTGTTCAATATGACGGATGACGGCGGCTCAGACGCAAAGGTCATCGCGGTTCCCGCGGGCGACCCGCGCTGGGACTATATCCAGGACGTCACCGACATCCCGGAGTACACCCGCAAGGAGATCGAGCACTTCTTCGAGCACTACAAGGACCTCGAACCCGGCAAATGGGTCAAGACCGAGGGCTGGGGCGACGCCGCGGAGGCCGACCAGATCGTGCGCGACGGCCTCACGAAACTGGCGGAAGAGGGCCACTAGGACGCGTCTCCTGCAGTCCGGTGAGGATTGTCGGCAGAATCGATTCGTGACTCGTACTGCTGTGAGGGCGGGCGTGAGTGAGGTCGGGCTGCCGGGGCTCGTCCCGGGCCTGGATCACGCGCAGACCAGGGATGATCCCGCCGATGTCCAGCCATACCGGGCCCGCGTACCCGCCGGGATGCAGTCGCCCGGCGGGACATGAACCACCTTGGGCCCGGAGATTGCCGAAGGCAGCGTCAGCACCTCGCCAGTGGCCGGAAGACGACACATCGTTAGCGCCAGCGAAGCCATCACGTTCGCGTCGGCTATCGGCTTCCTGGACCAGGGCGTGATCCTGCACGGCACACAGAAGAACCACACGGTCACCCACAAAAGCATCACCCAATTCGAGATCCTCGGCGACACCGCTGAAGCACTACTGAAACAGCACCAATCCGTTGCGATACTTCCGGACTACCGCGCCCACAAGGCACCATCCCGCGCCGCAGCCATCCGAGCACTGTGCGAGAAAATGGCCCAGCGTCTCTCAACCGAGTGTCCGGCCTCCCGGGCGCCCGGGTTTGGCCACGTCGACGTCGAACACGGCCTGCCCTGCTCCTTCTGCGGATCGGCAACCCAGGCCATCACAGCCGATATCCACGGTTGCGGCCGGTGCACTCACCAGATCCGACCACCACGAAATCACGCACTGGCAGCCCCAGAATGGTGCGACTACTGCAACCCGTGAAGTGGCGACCCCACACGTGCTGCCGCCTCGTTCGTCCCCGCGCTCTTCGAGCGGCGACGCCGGGTTGCCACACCCGCAAGCTGTGGCGCGGACTTGCCACTCGCCACGACAAACCCGCCCTCACTTACCGGGGCGGAGCTGTCCTGAGCGCCATCGTGGTGTGGTGACACGAATTCGCAGACACGCCCCGGATGCCCGCGCACCCGACAACCCGGTGATCCGTTTCGCCGGTCAGCCGGGTCGTCCCACGTAGGGAGCCACGTCGCCCGCAGACCAGATGCCGTGGATGCGCACGGGCGAGGACGGGTTCGGAGCCTCGAGGATTTTGCCGCCGCCCACGTAGATAGCCACATGGTAGTAGTCGCCACCCCCGCCCCAGAACACGAGGTCGCCGCGCTGAACTTGATTGAAGGGCACCAGGCGACCCTCGTTGGCCATGGTGCGGTACTGGTTGGTGGCCGAGTGCGAGCCAATGTAGATGCCCGCCGCCGCGTAGGCGGCCTTGGTCAGCCCCGAGCAGTCCCAGACGTTCAGCCCGGAGCCGCCGAGCACGTAGCGGTCGCCGAGCTGCTGGGTGGCGAATGACAGCGCCGTGTCGACCGCTCCGGCGCTCGGGGCCCGGGCCGCCGTGGTCGGAGCCGCCGGGGCCGGAGTCGCAGGAGCCGCAGGAGCTGCCGGGGCCGGAGCCGCAGGAGCTGCCGCGGCAGCGGGCTGTGCCGCCTGGGCCGGGGTGACCGGCCGTGAAGCGGGCTGCTGTGCTGCGGGCTGGGCCGCCGGCTGCCGGGGCGTGCTCTTGCCGCCCGCGGCCTTCTGGGCGTCGGCTGCGGTCTTTTGGGCGGCCGCCGCCTGCGCCCGGGCGAGGGCCGCCGTCGCCGCCTCGGCATCTTGACCGGCTTGGTAGGCGCGTTCGGCCTCGGCCGTGGTGTCCTTCAACAGGGCCAGCTGCGCGAACAGCTCAGTGGAGCGCCGCTGCTCGGTCTCGTAGGCCGTCTCGGCGGCCTGCGCGGCCACATTCGCCGCCTCGTACCTGGCCAGCGATTCCGCGCTGAGCCGGGTGCGTTCCTCGGCAGCGGATGCCGCCTGCTTCCCGAGCGACTCGGAGGTGTTCTTATCCTGCAGTGCTTCGCGGTAGATCGTGTCCGACTGCTCACTCAGCTTGCTCGCGGTGCCGAGCCGTCCAAGCAACTCATCGGAGTTGTCGCCGTTGAGAAACAGGCTCAGCGACAGATCCTGGGCGCCGGTCTTCGCCAGGTGGGCTGCGATCAGGCCAGCCCGCAGCTTCGAGGTCGCGGCACGGGCCTCCGCCGTCTGGGCCTGCCTCGCCAGGCTCGCTTCACGGGCCGTGGCCGCTTCGAGGTCGTCCAGCGCGACCCGGTAGGCCTCCGCCACGATCAGCGAGGCTTTGGTGGCCGCCGCCGCCGAGATCTGCAGGCCCTGGAGCAGCTCGGTAATCGATTCGATCTCGGCCTGCTTGGTGGCCTCGCTGAGCTTGGCCTTCGCCACGTCGTCCCAACTGGGGTAGCCGGGCACGGCGAACGCCGCCGGCGCCGCGACGCCCACGGATGCCGAGACAGCTCCGAGGGCGACCGCCGCGAACAGACGGGAGGGCTTCTTGCGCCACCCCCGTCGGTCGGTGTCCCTAGCCAAGGGAAGCGCCCCGGTCCGACATGAACGGAACCGGGTTGATCTGGCTGCCGTTGGTGCGCACCTCGAAGTGGAGGTGGCAGCCGCTGGCCGCACCGGTCTCCCCAACGCTGGCGATGTTCTCCCCCGCGGAGACGCTCTCGCCGTTGGAGACGAAGATGCCGCCCGAGCGGATGTGGGCATACCCGGTGGAGATGCCGTTGGCGTGCTGGATCAAAACGAAGTTGCCGTAGGTTCCGTAGAGACCGGCGTAGACGACGGTGCCGCTGCTGGCCGCGTAGATTCCCGAGCCGCAGCCGGCGCCGAGGTCCGTGCCGCTGTGGAAGCCCTTGCTGCAGCCCTCGTTGCCGCAGATCTGCGCACGCGGGCCGTAGCCGTCCGTGATGCGCCCGCCGGATGGAACCGCCCAGCCACCGCCGCCGACTGAGCCGCCGGAGCTGCCGGAGCTGCTGGACGAGCCTCCCCCGTTGCTCGGCCTCGCGGCCGCTGCAGCTGCGGCCGCTGCGGCCGCCCGCGCGCTGGCCGCAGCGCGCTCGACGCGCACCCGTTCCGCTTCGATGGCGGCCAGTCGCGCCCGCTCGGCCACTCCGGCCTCGTAGCCGGCCGACGTAGTGGCCTGCGCATCCTGCATGAACGCCAGCTGGGCGTCGAGTTCGACTCTCTTCGCCTCCGACTCGGCCAGGGCACTGGCGGCCGCCTGCGCGGCGGCCTGCGCAGCGACGAGCGCTTCCTCGGCCGCGATGCGAAGCTTCTCGCGCTCGGCTTGGGCGACCTTGGCCTGGTCACCCAGAGACTCGGCCACGTTGGTGGCGGTCTGCGCCTGCTCGTAGACGCTGCTGCTGCGTTCGACGAGCTTACTCATGCTGCCCAGCTTGGACAGGAGCGCATCGGCGTCTTCGCCGCGCCCCTCGCCGTCGAGAAAGAGGTTCACGCTCAGGTCGGTGCCGCCGGTGCGGTAGAGCTGGGCGGCAAGTTGGCCGGCCTGGCGAGTCGCGGTCGCCGCCACCGCGGAGCTCGCGGCGGACTGCGCCTCGAGGTCGGCGGCGCGCCGGCTGGCCTCGTCGAACTTCTCTTGCGCCGCCTGCAGTTCCGCTCCGCGGGCCTCGGATTCGGCTTGGGTCTGCTCCACCTGGGTCTGCAGGTCGGCGATCAGACCCTGGATCTGGCTGACCTGCGCCGAGGCGGCGGCCGTGTTGGACTTGGCGTTCTGCACGTCCTGCCACGTTGGATAGTCGATGGCCTGGGCCGGGCCGGCCGGACCGATGAGGGAAACAAAGAGGGAGAGCGCAGCGACGAAACCGGTCGCCAGGCTGACACGGTGGCGGCGACTGCGCCTGCTGCCCGCGGATCCGTCACCCCCCTTTTCCGCTCGTGCTTCCCGGCTGAAGAGAACTGCCGTGCGCTTCATTACTCCCCGATCGGGCTCGTTACACACATCTGCTACTGCTTGAGACCGGCTCAGAGTAACAACAACAGGGTAAAAACACCCCCCTTGAATCTAGCGGCCCGTCAACCGAAACCTGGGAAATTCACGGGCTCAATGCCTGCGACACCCCCGGAAGGAACACTTTTTGCTCTCGATTTGAGATTCCCGGGCGGTAGACCGTATGCTTATGCGTCGGAAGCCATGAGGTTTATGGCGTCTCGGCCCCATCGTTTAGCGGCCTAGGACGGCGCCCTTTCACGGCGTTAACACGGGTTCGAATCCCGTTGGGGCTACGCATCCTGCAGGTCTGGGATGTGCAAGAATAAGCAAGTACGAAAACAGCTAGACAAAGTTCGACTCTCGTTAGATCTTCTTACGAGGCCCTGTAGCGCAGTTGGTTAGCGCGCCGCCCTGTCACGGCGGAGGTCGCCGGTTCAAGTCCGGTCAGGGTCGCACAGGCAACAAGCCCTTTCGACAGAGAGGGTTTTTTTCCTTGAAGCGGCTTCTCGAAGCCACTTCTGGCCCTGTAGCTCAGTTGGTAGAGCGTTCGACTGAAAATCGAAAGGTCACCGGATCGACGCCGGTCGGGGCCACTGAAGGTCATTCCCAGGCTTCTACTGGGGTGGCCTTCTTTTTTTTTTGCCTCGCAGCCCGGTATCCGTAGGCCGCCCGGGGAAGACTCCGGCTCGCAGCGCGTTCACCTCCCGAACCAAGCCCCCCCCCCCGAAGAGGTCCTAGTAGCTCGCGTCCAAACGGGGGTACATTCCGTGCTGTGACTCGCTGAGAAAACGTCAGATTGTTCGCAGATGTCGTGCGAGGATTCCCGGCAGCGGCGCACGCGGCAGCCACCGCGGCAGCACTTCTCCGACCTGTAACCCGAACTGCAGGGAATCACCGTGAATACGCTTCTTTGTCGTCGATTCCTCCGCCCCCCCGCGGAGCACCCGACCCTTTTCCTGCCACCCGAGGGGCCGTGATGGGAGTCGCGGCGTCGGCCGAGATCGATCCAAGCGCCGTGATCGGCCCCGGTTGCACGATCCGCCCGCTCGTGCAGGTGCGCGAATACGCGCGGCTCGGCCCCGAGTGCGTTCTCGCCCGCGGCGCCTATATCGGACCCGGCGTCGTGGTTGGGCGGCACTGTACGATCCAGGACTACGCGGTCATCTACGAGCCTTCCCTATTGGAGGACGGGGTTTTCGTGGGCGCCGCGGCGGTCTTCACCAATGACACGCATCCTCGGGCCGTGAATCCCGACGGAACGCTCAGGACCACCGACGACCGCGACCTCGTGGGGGTGACCGTGCGTACCGGCGCGTCGATCGGCGCCCACGCGGTCTGCATCGCCCCGCTCACGATCGGACGGTGGGCCATGGTGGCAGCCGGTGCGGTCGTCACCGAGAATGTCCCCGACTACGCCCTAGTGGTCGGCGTGCCGGCTCGGCGCACCGGCTGGGTCGGACGCAGCGGCCTGCCCCTGCGGGCCGAGGGAGACAACCGCTTTGTGTGTCCGGTCACCGGCGAAGATTACACCGAACACGACGGCATACTCACGCGCAACTGACCCGCCCGCTCTACAGCACCGCGTCGGCCGGCGCGAACGTGTCGCAGCTACCGGCGCCGTCGTCGAAGCCGGTCTGGAACCACCGCTGGCGCTGTTCGCTGGAGCCGTGGGTCCAGGCCTCCGGGTTGACCTGGCCCTGCATGGACTCCTGGATGCGGTCGTCGCCGATTGCGGATGCCGCACTGAGCGCATCTTGAATCTGTGCCAAGGTGATGGGCTTCAGGAAGGGCACTCCGCCGGTGTCGCGGGTGTCGGAGGCGGCCCCGGCCCAGGCGCCAGCGAAACAATCGGCCTGAAGTTCGACGCGCACCGCGTTGGAGCCGGCCCCGGTCTGTCCATCCTGGGAGGCTGCGAGGGTTCCATCGAGATTCTGGATGTGGTGGCCCCATTCGTGCGCCACGACGTACATTTCGGCGAGCGGGCCGCCCGACGAGCCAAAGCGGGTGCGCAGGTCGCCGAAGAACGCGGTGTCGATGTAGATGGTCGCATCCGGCGGGCAGTAGAACGGCCCGGTGGCGCTGGTGGCCCCGCCGCACCCGGTTCCGACGCTGTCGGTGAACAGCGCAACCGGCGGCCGCTGGTATTCGGCTCCGCGGGCGGGCAGTTCCTCAGCCTAGAATACGTCGAGGGACGCCGCCGCGCCCTTGATCCGGCACTCGACGTCCTCGTTCGCCTGGGCGCCGGTCGTGCACTCGGGCAGATTCGACACGCTGCCGCTGTCGACGGGCTGCGTGCCGCCGCCGGCCAGGCCACTCAGGTCGACACCCAGGAGCTGTGAGAGCAGAAAGAGGGCGATCGCACCCACGCCGCCGCCCACTGCGATTCCCGCGGTGCGGCCCCTTTTGCTGACCCGGCCGCCGCCGATGTTCGCGTTGTCGTTGAATGTCATGAGAAAAAGCTACCCGTCGAAGTGGTCCGCTGCCGCGATGATGGCGTCCGGGTTGTCGAGCTCGCTAATGGAACATTAGGTGCCCTGCGCACGATGTGCCCGCCCACCGAGATGAGTGAGCTCCGCCCGTCCCCCATTCGGGGTCCGAGCCGACTTGGGCGTTCGGGGGTATGGTCAGCTCGCAAGCAGTTGAAGATTTATCACTTGTTTGTTTGGTCGGGTTGTCTCGTTCCCTAGACAGGCTTTCCCGGGCGAATCCCATCCCGCTCTGTACACCCGAAATGCAGAGGATTCACGTGAAGACGTCCGCGACGTGTCGACCTATTCGTCGACCAATATTCACCGGCCCCACCCAGGCCGAGCGCCGAGCGCTCCACCGCCCCTTGCTGGCGGGGTGAGCAGACGGTGACGGACCCTCAACCGCGCCTGCCCTTCGCGGGGCGCCTTCCCACCGCCCAGCCGAAGCTCGCCCTGGTGCCGGCACCGGCGCTGAAGAACCCAGTCAGCGTCGACGCGAAGTCGTCCGGCCTGGTCTGGGCCAAACAGTTTCGGATGAAACTCTTGATGAGCGACGTGGGCATCGTCACGACCGCGGTCGCGACGGCCCTGATCGTCAGGTTCGGCGGTGAGGGTGCCCAAGCATCCGTCGGCGGATATCGGGCCGACTACTGGTTGGTCGCCCTGCTCATCATGCTCAGCTGGATCGCGACCCTGGGGGTCTTCCACACTCGGGACTCCCGCGTCATCGGGATCGGGGCCACCGAGTACAAACAGGTGATCAACGCGAGCGCGATCACGTTTGGCCTCCTCGCAATCGGTTTCCTGGCATTCCAGGTCGACGTCGCACGCGGCTTCTTCGTGCTCGCACTCCCCCTCGGCATGTGCGGCCTTGTGCTGGAACGCTGGCTCTGGCGCCGGTGGTTGCTGCGCCAGAGGCTTTTCGGCCACTACCTCGCGCGAGTCATCGTGGTCGGAAATCGAGCCGACGTCGAATACGTGGTCGGCCAGATTGAGAATGCCGGCGCCACCTACTACGTGGTGGGGGTGGCACTCGCGAGCGACTCGAAGTCCCCGGTGAAAACCGAAAGCCGAACGATTCCGGTGGTTTCCGACCCGGCACACGTCGCCATCGCGGCCGCCGATCTTGCCGTCGATACCGTGATCGTCGCCGGCCAGCCCAGCTGGGGGAGCGAGTACATCCGCACCCTCGGCTGGCAGTTGGAGGGGACATCCGCAGACCTGGTGCTGTCCAACCAACTCACGGATGTCGCCGGTCCGCGCATCCATTTCCGGCCGGTCGAAGGCTTGCCCCTGATCCACGTTGAGATCCCACAATTCGAGGGGACAAAGCACGTCCTCAAACGCTTCCTGGACATCGGCGTGTCCGGGATCGCACTCCTTGTCTTCTGGCCGCTCCTGGTGGCCATCGCGATTGCGGTGAAGCTCGACTCCCCGGGTCCCGTCCTCTTCCGCCAGGAGCGGTGCGGGCGCAATGAGCGCACCTTTCAAATGGTCAAATTCCGCTCCATGGTGCAGACGGCCGAGGACGACCTGGCAGGCCTGCTCGATCAAAACGAGGCATCCGGAGCGCTCTTCAAGATTCGCAATGATCCGCGCATCACCCGGGTGGGACGTGTGCTCCGCAAGTACTCGCTCGACGAGCTTCCCCAGCTCTGGAACATCCTGGTCGGGAACATGAGCCTCGTGGGCCCGCGACCGCCGCTTCCGGTGGAGGTCGAAGCCTACGAGATCCACGTGCACCGGCGTCTATATATCAAGCCGGGTCTGACGGGGATGTGGCAGATCAACGGCCGGTCGAATCTGAGCTGGGAGGACAGCGTGCGGCTCGACCTCTACTACGTCGAGAACTGGTCGCTGGCCGGTGACCTGATCATCATCTGGCGCACCTTCAAAACCGTCATGCGCCCGGTGGGTGCGTACTGATGAAGAATGCGAAAAACCGATCAACGGAGGAATCACCGTGACAAGGACAGTCGGCTACGCTGGCGGGGCTTTCGACCTCTTCCACATCGGTCACCTCAACATCCTTAGAAACGCGAAGAGCCAATGCGACTATTTGATCGCCGGCGTGATGTCTGACGAGATGCTCCTGGTGACCAAGGGTTCACTACCCGTCGTGCCGTTGGCCGAGAGGCTTGAGATCGTTCGCCACATCGCCTTTGTCAATGAAGCGGTAGCTGAAATCGCCGACAACAAGATGGATACCTGGCGCTCTCTTCGCTTTGACGTCTATTTCAAAGGCGACGACTGGAAGGGCACCGAGAAAGGTCGCCGTCTTGAGCGCCAATTCGCCGAGGTGGGCGTAGAAGTCATCTTTTTCCCGTACACCATCTCGACCTCGAGCACGGCCCTTCGCCTTGCGCTGACGGCCATGTCCACCAATGCGCCCGACAACCAACCGGTTCATGACTTCAGCAACAGCGAGCGATAGGACAACCATGATTCCGAAACGGGCACTCATCACCGGTGTAACCGGCCAGGACGGCTCCTACCTGGCCGAGTTCCTCCTGTCGATGGGCTACGAGGTGCACGGACTCAAACGCCGCTCATCGCAGCTCAACACACAGCGAATCGATCACATTTATCAGGATCCGCACGAGCGCAACGCGCGCTTCTTCCTCCATTTCGGGGATCTCTCCGACTCATCGAACCTCACCCGCATCATTCAGGAGGTGCAGCCGGACGAGATCTACAACCTGGGTGCACAATCCCATGTGGCCGTGAGCTTCGAAATGCCCGAATACACCGCTGACATCGATGCCCTAGGCACCCTGCGCCTGCTTGAGGCGGTGCGATTGCTGGGAATGACGGACCGGGTGAGGTTCTACCAGGCCTCGACATCTGAACTGTACGGACTGGTCAGGGAGACACCCCAGAGTGAGATCACGCCCTTCCATCCCCGTTCTCCGTATGCGGTCGCCAAGCTGTACGCCTACTGGATGACCGTGAATTACCGAGAGTCTTACGGGATGTACGCCTGCAACGGGATTCTTTTCAATCACGAATCCCCGCGTCGCGGTGAGACGTTCGTGACTAGGAAAATCACTCGGGCCCTCGCTAACATCGCCCAGGGTCTCGAGTCCGGCCTGTTCCTCGGAAACCTAAACTCTCTCCGCGACTGGGGCCATGCACGCGACTACGTTCGGCTCCAATGGATGATGCTCCAGCAGGACGCACCGGAAGACTTCGTGATCGCCACGGGAGTCCAATATTCTGTGCGCGAATTCGTCGAATGGTCGGCGAGCGAGCTCGGCATCACCTTGAGATTCGAGGGTGAGGGCCTGAATGAGATCGGCATCGTCGACAGCGTCGTCGGAGAACTCTCCCCTGCCGTTCGCCCGGGAGACGTCATCGTGCGAGTCGATCCCCGGTACTTCAGGCCAGCCGAAGTCGACACTCTGCTCGGCGACTCGACACGCGCGCGCCTGAAGCTGGGCTGGCTGCCGGAGATCAGCGTGCGGGAGATGTGCGCGGAGATGGTCGCCTCCGACCTGATGATCGCGCAGAAAACCGCCCTCCTGAAAAGTCACGGTTTTCCCTCCCTCGTGTCCCTGGAAAGCTGGTGAACCGCAACACCGGCGCTGCTGTCTACGTCGCGGGACACAACGGGATGGTGGGCTCGGCGATCGTGCGCAGACTCACGTCGTTGGGTTACGTCAACATCGTGACCGCGAGTCATTCGGAACTCGACCTCGTCGACCAGCGAGCCGTTCGGGCCTTCTTCGAGGGCAATCACATCGATCAGGCCTATCTCGCTGCCGCGAAAGTCGGCGGGATTGAAGCCAACGACTCCTCGCCGGCGGATTTCATCTACGACAACCTCCTGATCGAGGCCAACATCATCAAGTCCGCGCACGACTTCGGCGTTCCGAGGCTCCTATTCCTCGGCTCGTCCTGCATCTATCCCAAGTTTGCCCACCAACCGATGGCCGAAGACGCGCTCCTGACCGGCACGCTCGAAGCCACCAACGAACCGTACGCCATCGCCAAGATCGCCGGAATCAAACTGTGCGAGAGCTTCAATCGCCAGTACGGGCGGGACTACCGAAGCGTGATGCCCACGAATCTCTATGGTCCCGGAGACAACTATCACGCATCCTTCAGCCATGTCATCCCCGGTTTACTCAGGCGTTTCCACGACGCACGAGAAGGCGGGGAGGATAAGGTCGTCATCTGGGGCAGCGGCAGCCCGCGACGGGAATTCCTTCATGTAGACGATATGGCGGCGGCCAGCGTGCACATCATGGAACTGGACCGGGAGGTGTACCAGGCCAGCACTACGCCGATGCTGTCGCACGTCAACGTCGGGACCGGCTCTGACTGCAGCATCAACGACCTGGCATCGGCGGTCGCCAAAGTCACCCGCTTCACCGGCCGTCTGACCTTCGACAACAGCAAGCCCGATGGTGCTCCTCGCAAGTTGATGGACGTTACCCGCATCCAGGCGCTGGGCTGGAAGCCGACGATCGATCTCGAGGACGGCCTCGAAGACGCTTACGCCTGGTTTGTTTCCCATCAAGCAGATTTTCGCGGGCGGTGAGCGGGCAGATGAGGGTCACCATTATTGGACTCAACTATTCCCCCGAGCCGACCGGCATCGCCGTCTACACCGCTGGGCTCTCGGAAGCACTGGCCGCGACCGGTCACCCGGTCACTGTGATCACCGGCAATCCGCATTACCCGCAATGGCGGATCTACGACGGCTACGACGGCCACAACCGCGTACACGGGCGCGAGCATGCGCACGAAAGAATCAGAGGTGTCAATGTCACCAGGGCCCCTCACGGTGTGCCGTCGAAACCGCGTCTGTGGAACCGCCTGGGTATGGAACTCAGCTTCGGGATTCGGGCAGTGTTCAGCAAGTGGGACAAGCCCGACGTCGCCGTGCTGGTTACACCTGCCTTATTCTCCGTGGGCGCGGCAATGCTGCGCGCGCGCCTGGTCCATACCAACACCTGTATTTGGGTGCAGGACATTTATAGCCTCGGAGTGTCCGAAAGTGGAACAGGGGGCCGCCTGGCCACCTGGTTGCTCCGCGGGATCGAGCGGTCCATCCTCCGCAGTGCGAACACAGTCGTCGTGATCCACGAGCGGTTCAAGCGCTATCTGGTTGAGGAGCTGGCCATCGACGCCGACTCCGTAGAGGTCATTCGCAATTGGTGTCACACCGACTACCCGAACGGCCACCGTCGGGAAGATGTGCGCACCACTCGAGGCTGGAAATCGGATGATATCGTCGTTCTCCACGCGGGGAACATGGGTGCCAAACAGGCTCTCGAGAACGTTGTCCACGCTTCAGAGATCGCAGAGAAGCGGGGATCGAGAGTGAGATTCGTTCTCCTCGGCGACGGAAACAAGCGGCATCAACTCGAAGCCATGGGCGGAAACCGCCGTCTCGAATTCATCGATCCCCTACCCGAAGAAGCGTTCCAGGCGACCCTCTCAGCCGCAGACATCCTGCTCGTCAATGAGCGGCCTGGCTTGACGGAAATGTGCGTACCGAGCAAACTCACGACGTACTTCAACACGGGGTTACCCGTCATCGCGGCAACTGATGAATCCAGTGTCACCGCCGATGAGCTGGCGTTGGCCGGCGGCGGAATCAGAATCAACGCCGCGGTCCCCGGCGACCTTGTGGACGCGGCCGAGATGCTCGGTGGCGATGCGGAGTCTTCGGCCGCGTACGGGGCGGCCGGGCGGAAGTTCTCGGCCGACTTCCTGTCCTCAGACGCTGCAATCGGCCGGATTCGGCGAATTCTGGAGAAGGGAGCCGTTGACGGCGGTGTCGAGAGAAATCGGTTGGCGAGGCCGATTCTGACCGGGGCGACGGATGCAATCGAACCGCCGTGAAGCGGAAATGGACAGCCCGGAACGAATGGACATCAACTGACGAGGATTGACCTGAATTCGACCGGCGGTCCATCCTGGTAGTTCTTGCATAGCCAGAAATAGCCTCCCCGGTAGCTCGCATCATCGATGTCCATCGACCAGCCGTCACCGTCAAGTCGCAGGATCCGAATACTGTTTGCGAGGACTTCGATCTGGAGACGCACCCACTCCGAAGCCCGTGGTGGGGCGGTCAGCACCGCTCTCAATCGCGTGCCCTCGGTCGTCCCCGCGACCCGGCTGAACAATTCAAGGGAGCCGTTCGCCCGGAGAATCATGTGGTACCCGGACACATCGCTGGCCACCCTGACTCGGTAAGGGCGGTCGTCGGCGGCACCGAAGGCGAGCCCGGCGTGCTGCTCCTCCCTTGGAAGCGATTCCGGCCAACGGAGCTCGCACGTGATCCGGTATGATCCGGGACCCACCGGGCACATTGAGCCCATCAAGTAGCTCTGCACGTCCCGGTGGTCCAGTGCCACGGATGCGGCGCCCGCGTCGATCAGGGGCTGCACCAGAGTGCCCTCGTCAATGGTCCAGGGCAGGTCGCCGGCGGCCCGCAGCCCGGTTCCGAAGGCGTCACCCTGACTCCCAGCGGTCGTCCCGGTCACGTAGGGCAGATTAGAGCACATCATCCCGGCCACGCCGAGGTCGCTCATCCGGTCACGCATCGAGCGATAGTGCACCTCCCACGCGATAACCGGTTTGCCGAAGCCCACCAACACGGCCACCTGCGCATCCGTCGCCCTGTGTGACACCCCGAGCAAATCGAAACGAGGCGCAAGTTCATTTGCACGCTCGAAAAGTTCCGGAGTGAAGTATCCCCAGGTTGTGTAACCGTGCCCGTCGACCAGTGTGTATTGCGTTGCACCTGCCCATTGTTTCCAGACGAAATGCTCCGTGGAGTGCGAGTAGCTGTCCATGACCTTGAGCAGGGCTTCCGTATTCGTGCCTTGCTTGTCTTCGAGAAAGATCACGTGCGTTGTGGCGAAGGCATCCAGTACGTCGGCGAGCAACGGCAGCGGCTCCCGTTCTGCCGCAGGGCCGAGCCAGGCTCTCGCGTCGCTGCGAAGTTGCGACAGTTCCTCCCAGGTGACTTCCGCGATCGGGAGGTCGACACCCGTCATCCGTTTGGTCGTCAGATCGTGATGGCACACCAACACGCCGTCTGAGGTGGCGCTGACCGAGACTTCGATCGCTTTGGCCCCGCTGTCGATCACGCGGCTGTACGAATCGAAGCTGTGTTCGACCCAGTTGTCTCCGGAGCCACGGTGAGCTATGTAGAACGGTGTCGTTCCGAGGAGATCTCCGATTGCATATCGTGCTGCAGCAGTCGGGAGTACGGAGACCGGGGGAGCGGGCGTGGCTTGGCAAGCCGACAGCAGCAGTGTTGAGGCGCCGGCCAGGAGGAACTGTCTTCGGTTTATTGGCGGCAGGAACGGAGCGCGGCTGATGTCAGCCGTGCTCTGCACGTCGGTACCGCTGGACATTCAGCTCGCTGTGTAGGTCAGGGTGAGCAGCGGGCGATAGGTGACGTTGGTGCTGTTGGTCGACCACAGCCGGAGGTTGTCCGGGCCGGCACTGACCAGCGCGACGGACACCGTAGAACCAGAGAGAGCGCTCAGCTGCCCCGCATCGAGCGGGACCGAGTAAGCCGTGTTCGTCGCCGATGCGCCGGTGAGACTCCCCAGATCCGCTCCCAGACCGGTGGGTCGGTTGTTCCAGTTCACCGTGCCCTCCGTCCAATTCCCACTCAGCAGCTTAAATGTCTGGGCATCCACCGAGGCGGCGGTCGAGTCGGTCGAGGTTCGAATCCGCAGGGTCGCCCCGCTGAGCACAGTGCCCACCGGCGCAGCCGGGACTGCAAACTTTAGGTACGACTCGATCAGCGACGTGCCCGCCCCCCGGGACGACAACTGGCTATTAGACCCGAAGTTGGTCGTGGGAAGCACCTGGTACGTCGTCGAGTCTTCGCTGGCACCGGTCGTAAGGACCACCGGTCCCACAGGGGCGGCCTGAACCGTCGCCTCCGCGGCACCAGAGGCAGCACTCACATTGCCGGCGGCATCACGCGCCACCACCTTGTAGAAGTAAACCCCCGACGCCAGACCGGGATCCGAATACGACGCACCCGAGACATCCGCGATCTTGCTTGACGCATCAGCGACGAGCTCGGCCGTAGTCCCTCGGTACACCGAGTAACCCGTCACCGTGACATTGTCCGTCGACGCCGTCCAGGCCACCGAAACCGCACTCCCCGACACCGACGCCGTCAGACCAGTCGGAACGCTTGGTGCGACAGTGTCGGGGGTCGCCACCGTCGCGGGAACCGACGCGGTAGCCGGACTGGCGTTGCCTCTGGCGTCGTAGGCGATCACGACGTAATGATACGTACCGTCGGCGAGCCCCGGATCCGTATAGGACGAAGCTGTCACGTCGGCGATCTTGTTGGTGGCGTCAGCGACGAAGCCGGATGCAGACCCGCGGTGCACCGCGTAGCCGGTGACGCCGACATTGTCTGTTGACGGAATCCAGGCCAACGCGACGGAGCCGTTTGAGACGGTTGACGTCAGGCCGGAGGGAGCGCTCGGCGCCATGACGTCGGGAGCGGTGTTGGAGCCCAGCTCATAGTGAGCCGCGACGGCCGCCGCGCTCAAGGCCGACGGATAGACCGCCATCTCGTCGAGCGTGCCCGCAAAGTAGGGACTCGCGGGCTGCGAGGGCCAGCTGTTGAGGTTGCCACCACCGGCACGCCAGTAGCCGTCAAACGCCTGGTTGAAGTTGGTAGGGTTCGAGCCGACCTCTGTGCCATCCAGGTAGAGCTTCATCCCATCGGGTCCCTGCGTGCCCACTACGTGATGCCAGGCGTTGTTGTTGAATCCCGCCGGCGATTCGATGAGTTGGAAGCCCCCGACGTACACGCCGAAGATGATGCTCCCGGAATTGGTCATGTAGATCTGCTTGTCGTAATTCGAACCCTGCCCGGTTGCGACGTTCTCAAAGCCGACGATCTTCCCGCCGGATGCCGTGTCCGTCTTGAACCAAGCTTCCGTGGAGAACTGGGCAACCGATGAGCGTGCGGTCTTGGTCGCAATGCCGCCGTCCTGAGTTCCGCTGGTCTGCACGGCAGTCCCGACCTTGATCGCCTTCGGCTGCTGCAGCTGGACTGCAGCGCCGTAATCTCCTTCGCTCTGGGCGTCAGACGATGAGTCTTTCGCCGTGCTTCCAGAGGTTTCGTCGAGGCGCCAGTACACATCAGGCTCGTCCGTGTAGATCCTGGCTCCATACGCGTCTGTCGGGGTCGGCGGAACGGCGAGGGTTCCCCCAGCGAGAGTGTAGTGCTGGGCGATCTGCGCGGCGCTCAGGGCGGATGCATAGACCGCGGTGTCGTCTATCTGGCCGCCGAAGAAAGCGCTAGACGGCTGGCTGGGCCAGCCATTCAGGTTGTCGCCACCGACATGCCAGTTACCGCTGTATTGCTGGCTGGTGCTGGTGGCGTTCTGGCCCACCCGGACGCCGTCCACGAACAACTTCATCCCGGACCCGCTCTGGGTTGCCACGATGTGGTGCCACTTATCATCATTGTACGACGAGGCCGTCTTGATCGTTTCGGTGCGACCGATGTAGACACCGAAGGTCAGGCGACCCTGGTTATCCATGTAGATGTGTTTATCGTAATTCCCGCTCAGGTTCGTGTTGCCAGTCCCGGTGCTCGGCCGACCATCCCCGAATCCGATGATCTTCCCCCCTTGGGTGGATGTCGTCTTGATCCAGGTTTCGATCGAGTAAGTGGTGGGTGCCGGTTTCTGCTGGTCGCTCCAGATGTAGCCATCAGTCCCATTGAACGTAGCGGAGGTGTTGGTGTCACCGACGATCGCGCCAGGCGCCCGGTAGGTGACGCCGTTCTTGTATAGGCCGTTCAGGCCGGTGACCGTCGCACCGGACTTGTCCTGTGCCCAGGGACCGGAAACCTCATCCAGACGCCAATACAGCCTGGCTCCGTCCTGGATCACCTGAGTGGGATAGTCAACCCCCTTGGTGACGGCGCGGGCTGCTACTGACGCCGACAGCGGACTGGTGTTGACCCCGTCATTCGCCGTCACCCGGTAGGTGTAATTCGTGCCCGCGGCGACATTCGTGTCAACGACGGTCACCTGGGGACGGGTCCACCACAGGGAACTGGCAGAGCCGGTCCAGATTGGGGTCGCTCCGCCGTTCCGGTAGACGTTGTACGTCAAGGCACTGTCGTCAGGGTCGACCACGGTGCGGAAGCGAATCTGATTGGCGCCCGAAGTGAGCGCCTCGGCTGCAACGACCGGGGTGGGCGGCGCACCGACGTCATCCGGACCGAAGCGTGTGAGTCCCTGTTGGACTACGCCGTTGATGACAGTGAACTCACCGCCGTACCAGAGGTACTTCTTTCCCGTTGTGGCGCCGGTGGCAATGGTGAGAGCACGCGGGCCGATTCCTTCGCCCGTACCGTCATTGGAAGTCGGGAACCAGCCCAGCAAAGCCGCGTCCGAGGTGTTCTGTGCCATCAAAAACATCCGTCTCCCGTCAGGAAAGGCGTTGTTCGATGAGCAGTCGTGCGCGTGACTCGCGGAATACAGGGTGCCCTGGTATTCGAGCACCGCCTGCGTTGCGCCCAGGCAGTTGTCCCGCCAAGTCTGGTCGAGTGTGCTCCAATTGACGGCGAAGCGACCGTCGAAGACTCCGCCCCCCGTTCCTTCGTTGCCCCCGTAGAACGCCGTGCCGTCCGACCACAAGGTCTTGGTCACCGAGGTACGCGGGATGAAGCCGAGAGGGTAATTACGCACGTTTGCGCCGGTGGTCGCATCGACGACCGCGATGGAGTGGGAATCCTGGTCATTGACCGTGAAAAAGTCCCCACCGATGGCTACCCTGCTGCGGTCGGGAGAGACGGCCACGGCCCGCCCGACAGTGTCAGCCGCCGGGGCCCAGGGCAGAAGCGCGCCCGACGTCGCGTCCACCGCTGCAAAGCGCTTGCGCGCCTGGCCGCCGACGGTCTGGAACTCCCCAGCCAGGTACAGGGTGGACGAGGTGGCAGCCATGCCGCGGACGAGGGAAGACACCCCCGCCACCCGGAACGGCTTGACGGTGCAGGCGACCGGGTCGATCGCGGCTACCCGCGCGGCGTTCACCCCGCCGACGGAGGAGAAATTGCCCCCGATGTAGATGGTGTTGCCGTCGGGTGAGGCAACCACCGACCGCACGGTCGGCGTGGCCCCATTAAGGGTCATGGCGAACTGACAGCTGTCAGGGGCTCCTGTCTCCGCGTTGAAAATCGCAAGCGTTCCCTGGTTCCTCGGCACTCCCGCACCGCCGCTGGGCGGCCTGATCTCAGAAAATGTTCCGCCCGCCACGACTTTTCCGTGCACCGTTCCGACTCCGTAGACAACGCCGTTCGTCTGCCAGGTCGACAGGTTGTCCGCACTGAAGGCGACGCCGCCGGAGAGCGCCGACGCCGGTTGTGGCACGGGACTCGCTATGACGAGTCCGGCCACGACAGCCACGGTCGTGAAAATTGCGGCAAGCTTACGCATAGCTACCTATCCCTCGGGTGAACAGCCTCATCGCCGAAAAGCTCTGATGACCGCGAATGAACTATGGAATCCAGCCTCACGCGGCCTTGGAGCGCTTTGGGTAAGAAAGCATTGCTCACGTTTAGCGAAAAGTGGGATCGGCGGAAACGTACGCCCTGTGCGCCACACCCGCAATGCCCCGGAGGAGTGACGTCCGACGAGGGGCTAACATGTGCCGAGGACGGGGCACGCTGCCCACGCTCAATCAATCCGAGGATGGCCCGTGATGACACAGTTTCGTGAAGCTCACGCACAGCTTGCGAGTGCGCAGAAGGCACAGACCGGGGTGTCGCTGTACACGCGATACGTCAATCGACCGTTGGGGCGCGTGCTGGCCTCGGTGTGTTTTGGGCTCAGGATGACGCCCAATCAGGTGACCGGGCTGTCGGCCCTTGCGACCGGGGCGGGTCTTGTTCTCCTAATCAGCGGAGAACCAAGCCCGATCCGAGCCGTCGGCGTTGCGGTCCTCCTCGTTCTCGGCTTTGCGCTGGATTCGGCAGACGGTCAGGTCGCGCGCCTGACCGGCCGAGGTTCCCCCGCAGGCGAGTGGCTCGACCACGTCGTGGACGCCGGCAAGATCGTCGCCGTCCACGCAGCGATCCTCATCACGGCGTACCGCTTCTGGTCCACGGAGCCGATCTGGTATCTCGTGCCCCTCGCATTCCAGGTCGTGTCCGTTGTCACCTTCGTGGGTGGCCTGCTGACTGAGCTGCTCCTGCGCCGTTCAGCCAACGCAACCTCCACGACCTCGGCCATCGGCGAGGGCGGGGCTCGTCGCCCCTCGAGAGCCAGGGCCATTGCTCTGCTGCCGGCCGACTACGGGATCCTCTCGCTCAGCTTCATCCTCACTGGCTGGCCCGGTGCTTTCGTGGTGGTCTACAGCCTTCTCTTGGCCGCCAACGCGCTGATCATGGCGTTACTGCTCGGCAAATGGTTCCGGGCACTGTCTGCCCGCGGCTAAAGCGCGTCTTCCACCGTTTCTCCCGTAGCCGGGATGAAGACCCGACTGGTTCCCGTGGTCGAACGCTCGAACCACTCACCGTCGATCGGCCCGCGGAGCGCGGCCGGAACACCCGCCCATAGTCCGGGCAACCCGCCCGATCTCGCACGGGCGAGCACCGATCCTCCCGCCAGGACCGACCGATCCGGCAAGATAGCGCCGCCGAAGAGCAGACAGCGCGCTCCGACGAAACTCCGGGCTCCAATTCGCACCGGATATGCCGCCTGAGCATTTCGTCGAACGTCGATGCTGTGCGTCACAATCTTGGTTTCGTGCCCGGCGACACTGGAGTACTCGCCGATCACTATGGAGCCGGAGCAATCGAACTGATGCCGGCTCGTAATTTTTGAATGAGGCCCCATTTCCAGTGCCGCGCCGTCCGGGTAGAGCCGCTTGTACACGGGGTGGGATGAAAAAACGTTCAAGCGGCCGATGGTTGCGTGATCACCGATTGACACCCGGCGCATGTTCTTGAGCAGGTTCCATCGGCCTATCCGGCTGTTCGCTCCCATCGAGACCTGTGTGACCCGAAGGACGAGACAGGATCGCGCCATTGCGGTCGGATGAATGTCGTGGCCGATCGAGCGAAGGAGCCGGTTCTTAGCCGTGCTCGCCGGCAGCGCCCAAGCCAGCGCCCTCATCGCGTCTTTGATCTGACTCAAGAGCCGCTCACCCCGATTTCCGGAACCATTGTCACGTCGAGCGCATCCTCGCTGCGCTGGGCGATTGCGCGGCGCATGCCCATGAGTTCAAGCAGAAGCCTGAGCGAAAGCCCAGCGAAGATACCACAGAGCGCCCCCTCTGCCCCCCAGGACACGGCTCCGATCGCGACGCAGGGTAGACCGACCAGAGTTCCGATGGCCGTCGCCCCGGTCACCACATCGAGTCTGCGCAATGCCGCCAGGCAGGCCTTGCTGACGACCGCCTCGATCAGGCTCACTCCGGTGATCAGCGCCATCAGTATCAAGGTGACAAAGGACGGTTTGATCTGGCCGCCGCCGAGCCAACGCACCAGTTCCGGGGCTACGGCCAGCATGAGACCGGCGAGCGCAACCGCGAACACCACGGCGGCGACCAGCCCCGTCCTGACTCGGCGGACGAGGTCCTGCCTTCGAGCTTTGGGCACCCAGCCCTGGAGGATCGTGACGAATGGGCCGAGTCCCACGATCACCTGGCGCTGCACCTTCTCGACAACGGCGTAAACCGGCTGCGCGCCCGGGGCGATCAACGACACAATGACAATCGGGGTCGAGGTATACAGCGAGGAAAGCACGGTCGAGGTGACACCCAGCCGCTGCGAAGAAAGCACCATCCCTATCCGCCTGCGCGGAAGCGACCGGAGTCGACGGAGTCTCCACGGTTGCAGGATCCATATGGTGGAGGCCACGAATGCCGTCACCATACCGATCAGCTGCCAGAGCACACCCACGAGAGCACTCGACCCGTGAGTCATGTAGAAAATGCCGATGCCGGTCCCGAGAACCCGCGGGACGGTTTCGAAAACCAAGAGTCGGTACGGTTGCATGAGACCGACGAACCACCAGTTCGCGGTCAGTCCCACGGTCGCCGTGGACAGGGCACCGACTCCGGCGAAGATGGCGTAGTCGCGACCGACACCCCAGGCCACCGAAAAAACAAGAAGGCCGACGGGCACAATGATCAGCAGCTTGCAGATAACCGACTCCGCATATGCGGTGAGTCGCATGTTCGCGTCTGCCCTCGCCACGGAGGCCGGCCCGGAGAGACCCCAGCCGTAAGCCACGATAACCGCACCCACGCCGCCGATGGACTGGCCTGCCGCAATCATTCCCCACGCTGCCGCGCCGCTTGCCATGACCATTGAGGGGATGACCGCAAGCGAGACGACAGCCAGGAGCACCATCGAAATCGAGTATCCGACGATGGTGTTCATGCTGGCGCGAACGCGCCTCAGCCGTCTACCCCTCGGCGCACCTGCCTTCATCGGACCCTCATCTCGCCTGCCCACGCTCAGTTCGACGGGGTTGCATGCGAACAAGCTAGCAGCAACATGGTTCAACGGGATATCTAGCCGCTGATCGGTTGTCTGCGTACACTGACCGTCATGTCAGTCAGCGACGCGAGACCACCGATGGCCCAACCGTCAGGTCTCCCTCGCCGGAACCTGGCCGGATTCTCCGGCGCAGGCTACGAACGGGGGCGGAATTCGCTCTGGCAGATCGCCTGGCTTCTCCTCTCCGGACTCGTTGTTGTCCGGTGGTGGTGCCCGCCCCGTCTCCGCGTGGCGCTCCTTCGGCTTTTCGGCGCCACGATCGGTGACAATGTTTTGATCCGCCATCGCGTGCGCATCCACTGGCCATGGAAACTGGTCGTCGGTGACAACTCGTGGATCGGTGAAGAGGTCTGGATTCTGAATCTCGAGCCGGTGATCATTGGCAGTGACGTGTGCATTTCCCAGGGTGTCATGCTGTGCACGGGCAGCCATGACCGCACCTCGCAGACATTCGAATTCGACAATGCGCCGATTATCGTGGAAGACGGCGCCTGGATCGCGGCCAGGGCAACAGTTCTCCGAGGAAGCCGGATCGGCCATGACAGCGTTATCGGCGCGACGGCTCTGGTCTCCGGGACCGTGCCCGCCCGGGCACTTCTGCGAGCTCCGCGCGCGGAACGACCAGCACTCTCACAGAACCGGGACCAGACCTGAATGCGTGTGCTCTCCATCGTGACGCTCGTCAGTCCCAACGGTGAGTATGGAGGTCCCGTTCGCGTCGCGTTGAACCAGGCCAAAGCCCTCCGTGAAGCAGGCCACGACGTAGTGGTAGCCGGCGGCGCCCGCGGATTCGGCGAAGCGGCCCCCCATGAATTCGACGGGGTGCCGCTCCGTCTGTTCCCCGCCCGAACGATCATCCCAGGTATCGGTTTCGCCGGCCTGTGCGCACCCGCCCTGCAGCACTGGCTCAAGCAGGCCGCGCGCTCGTTCGACGTTGTGCACATTCATGCCGCCCGTGACCTCGTCACGCTCCCTGCGGCGCGCTGGTTGCGCAAGGCCGGGATACCGTACGTGGTGCAGACTCACGGAATGATCGACCCTTCAGACAGTCCATTGGCGATTCCTCTGGACGCGTTCGTCACCCGACCGGCTCTGAGGGGGGCGAAGGTGGTGTTCTACCTCACCGACCAGGAACGGAATGATCTCAGTGCCGTTGCGGGCACGGCGCTCAATCTGAAGCATCTCGCCAATGGCGTACCGGCGCCGGGGAGCGCGAACGGTCCCGCTGCGGGCACGGAAGTTCTCTATCTAGCCCGACTCGCCCGCCGGAAACGCCCGCAGCTCTTCGTGAAAATGGCGCTCGCACTCGCTGATGAATTCCCGACGGTGTCGTTCACCCTGGTCGGTCCCGATGAGGGAGAGGGGCCAGCGGTACAGCGCCTCATCGACGCGGCCGATAGTAAAGGCATACTGTCCTGGGAGGGACCCCTGGCCCCGGGTGCAACCAACGAACGGTTGTCGCGGGCCGCCGTATACGTTCTGCCTTCCATCGATGAACCGTATCCGATGTCAGTTCTCGAAGCCATGTCACTCGGCGTGCCGGTGGTCATCACGGATAGCTGCGGACTCGCTCCGGCGGTCACTGAGATCGGATGCGGAATTGTGGTGGATGACACTCTCGAGGCTCTCGTCGGCGCCGTTGCAACGGTTCTACGCGACGACGTTCTGACTCACAGCATGGGCCGCGCCGGCGCGCTGGCTAGCCGGAACCGGTTCGGGATGCAGGCGATCGCTGAAGCTCTGGCCACTTCGTACCGCTGAGCGAGTCACTTCTGGGGGGCCTGCCCGACTGTCGGACGAAAAGCAGACACGCCAACGCGACCGCCACCACTCCCGTCGCCTGGAGCAGTGAACCGCGCAAGAGAATTGTCATATAGACCGGAAAGATCGCGCCGACAATGGCCCAATAGCCCGCGGCATTGAACGCGGGGAGAAGTCGACTGTCCATGACACGCAGGGAGTAGCCCAGCAGGAGAAAACCCACGATAAGGACGCTGATACCTCCATTGACCAGGAATTCCGCCCAGAGCGGGGCAGAGAGGTTCTGAAAACTGTAGCCGCGATATTGGGCGAGCAGAATTCCCGTGTCCACAGGCTTGTCCGGCCAGACGCCTCGGGGCACCCAGAAGAGAACACTGCCGAGCGCCTGGCGCCCCGGCTCAATCAGCCCGTCAAGACCGTACGAAAATGCGTTGGCGACTTGCCAGAATGCGTCATAGTCAGGGTTCCCCTCGTACTCCCCGAAGAAACCGTTGCGCACCAAGTTGACTTCCGGGCGCCGGAAGGCATCCGCCAGAGGGAACAGAAAAATCAATCCGACGAGTGCTGCAGTCAGGGTCGCTCGAACACGCGCGACGGTGAGCAGGGCTCCCGCGAAAACGGCGAGGGCGAAGAGGACAGTGCCCAGGCTGTAGCGTGCACTGCTGACCGGATTCACGACGGTGAGAAGGAGTGCAATCCCGACAACGATCAGGCCGCGATAGGCCATCGACAGCGGCCCCGTCGTCCTCCGCCTCAGCTGCACGAGCGCACCGATGCCCACCAACAACGGATAGATAGCACCGGCGTACATGATCGAGCGCACCGCGGGATCCGTCCACGCCGCTGAACGCGCGGCAAAGGCTTGATCCCTGCTACCGAAAAGCGATCCCGCACCGACCCTGGAGATGAAATACAAGCTGAGTACGATGCCCGCGCCGACGAGCACCAGGGTCGGCCAGGTTCGCACCTGGGTCACCACCCGAACGGGGGCACTCCCCCGTTCTCGAATCCCGGTCGTCAGCTTGCTGCGCTCATGCCCGTAGGCACCCAATCGCCCGATTTCATAGCAGGCGACGCCGAGACAGACCAAGGCGGCCGTGGGGAGCTCGAGCGACTCGTCGATACCTTGCGTCGTCCGGGAGATGAGACCACTTCGGATCTGGACGGTTGGAGCAATCCCCATGAAGACGTAGACGAACATCCAGAAGAAGAAGTCGAACAGCATCGGACGGCCGACAACGATGATGAGGGCGAGTCGCAGACCCGCCCACACGACGAGGATCAGAGTCAGAATCCACGCCTGTCCTCTGCCGACGTCTGGCACCTGTACCAGGAGAGCCAGCGGCACGACAGCGGCAAGGATTGCACCGAGAACGGTGACCCCGAGGACGGTGCGAAAAGTCGTTGCCGACCCCGACGTCCCGACGGTTGCGCCGGGTCCAGGTTCCGTCACGAAAGCGCAGTTTTCACACGAACTGCAATTGCGGCATGACCTGCTTCGTTCACACTGACACCGTCACTTGCGACCATCGATGGATCGAGAACATTCGGTTCGAGCAGACTAACGTACGTGGCGCCGACGCGCGCCGCGGCGGCGCGAACCTCACTGTCCAATTCGGCTGCCCGACTATCGTCCATACCGTTGAGCGCCGCCGGGCCGACTACGACCAGAGTAGCATCGGGCACTCCGACGCGCAGGGCGGCAAGTGCGGCATTGATGGTTGCCACTGCTTCAGGCAGATCCACATTCGTGCCGGCCCGCTCCGCCGCCACCACGACGACGGAGGGATTCAGGCCGACGGTCTTGGCCACCAAGTCCTGGTAGCTCGGACACGGCGAGGGCCCACAGGTTCCGGGTGTGACTCCAAACGCGATGTCACCTTCTTTTGTCGCGAGATTGACCTCTTGCCAGCCCTTGTCTGCAGCGAGCCCAGTCGACCAACGGGTGGCCTGGCCGCTGACTCCGGCTCCCGAGGTTGATGCCCCACCGAGGAACACGGCCGTAGGAGCACGTGGAACGGCGGTGATGGTGGGGTATGGGTCTTTCGGCGCTCCTGCGTCTTCCGTGCCGACCGGTTGCAGCGCGAGGAGTGCAAGCCCGATGGCACCCACGAAAAGCACGGCGACGACGAGAAATTTCCACCACCGAGGCCGCATGAGACGTCGGGCTATCATGTGCTCATAGTGGCACGCATATGCCCCCCCTACGTGGGTCGCTGTGATAATGAGGTTCTTGATAGAGTCTCAGTATTGGCTGGTCAATCCGGTGCCGCTCGACACGGTGAAGGGCGAACGCGTGGATCAACGTGGATTCTGGAACCTCTTGCGATCTCGATGGGTTGCGCTCGTCACATTCACCATTCTTGGCGTCATCGCCGCTTCGGTCTACGTGCTGACCACCGAGCCTGAGTACTCCGCGGAAGCGGAGTTATTCGTTTCGGCAATCGGTAGCGATAGCACCAGTGACCTCGCGCAGGGCAGCAATTATTCACAACAGCAGGCCCGCAATTACAGCATCATGGCGACCCGCCAGATCGTCTTGGACCCTGTGATAACCGCGCTTGGATTGAAAACCACTGTCGGTGAACTTGGTGATCGGGTATCTGCCTCGGTGCCACTGAACACGTCTCTCATTTCGATCGCTGTCACGGATACCTCGCCGGACCGCGCCGCCGCCACTGCCGACGCGGTGGCGACGAGTCTGGTCAATACGGTGATCCGTCTGGTCCCGAAAAGGAGCGACGGCACTACACCACTACGCCTCGAGTCCGTGCAGAGTGCGACGACACCCACCGCGCCTTCCGCCCCCAGCCCGTCGATCGCACTGGCATCCGGATTGCTGGGCGGCTTCGTTGCCGGGCTCGGCTTCATTCTCCTGCGGGAGCTGACGAGCGCAAAAGTGAGAACCGCGGAACAGCTCAGGCAGTTCGGTCTGACACTTCTCGGGACGATTGTGTACGACCGCGGGAGTGTCAACAACCCGCTGGTCCCGCAACGAGGCTTCAGCCCCATTCGGGCCGAGGAATTCAAGCAGGTCAGAACGAACCTGCATTTCCTCCAGGCGAATGAGCGCCACAAGGTGTTCGTCGTCACCTCGTCCATTCCCGGCGAAGGAAAATCCGTCACGGCGGCGAACCTCGCCATCACACTCGCGGCCTCCGGCAGCCTGGTGTGTCTGGTCGAAGCGGACCTGCGGAGACCGTCCCTGGCCGACTATTTCGACCTCGAGGGATCGGTCGGTCTTTCGACTATTCTGGCCCACGACGCCGACGTGGATGATGTCCTCCAATCCTGGGGGCCGGACGGCCTCCAGATCCTGTTGTCAGGGCAGGTTCCCCCGAACCCGAGCGAACTGCTTTCCTCCACACACGCCCAACAGGTTTTCGCCTCGCTGCGCGACCGGTTCAACGTCGTCGTCATCGACTGCCCGCCTCTCCTGCCCGTGACTGACGCAGCTATCCTCGGAAGGTATTTCGGCGGGGCAGTTCTCGTCGTCGGGTCGGGAAAGGTCGAAACGCGGGAACTCCGGAAAGCCGTCGAGAGCCTCAAAACGGCAGGGACTCCGCTGCTCGGCGCGATCCTGAACCTGGCACCCGCTCGGCTTCTCGGTCGAAATCGAGGCAGGTATTACATGCCGCACACGGCGGCGGAGCAGGAGCCGTCACGTCAGGAACAACCCGTCCGCAGCCACGAGGAAGAAGTCGCACTCCGCAAACGGTAGCGATGTCACACGATCTACTCGACACAAAAGGGTGCTGCCGACCCGCAGGCAGTTCGGCAGCACCCGGCTATATTCCGATGATCCTGGTTACTGGGTCCTGCTGCTTGCGGCGTAATACTGCAGATCCTGCACGACAGGGCGCGCAACGACTGTGTACGGAGAGGTGACCGCGGCGATCTGCGCCCCGTTCCGGTCTGCACTCGCACCGACCGTGCCCAGCGCCAGCGGGAACGTCCTGCTTGATTCTCCTGCCGGCGCCTCGAACGATGTCTTTTTTCCTCCGATTGAGACCGTGACCGTCGCCGGTGCCGTGAGGAATGTGAGCACTCCGACGGTATCCCGAGGCTTCATGGCTGTTCCGCTCAACGTGGGCGACATGAGCTGCTGCGGCGTGGTCGGCGTCGCTGCATAGGGCTGAATCCGGTGCGTCAAGTAGATCGAGTCGTTGACGATAGCCGGCGCCGAGCCCTTCTTGAACTGGCTCAGGTAGTACGCGTTGATATCCAGGAAGGCCTCGCCGTGCGCTGCCGAAGGAGCAAACGACGTCCCCTCGGAGTAGTCGTTCCACGTGACCAGTTGCACCAATTCAGAACCGTTCGACAGCGCCCGTTTCCAGGACGCCTTCAGGGTTTCCGTATTGCCGGCTTCGTCATAGAGGTAGCTTCGGGGCCGGACGTCCTGGACGGCAACGGGAGACATCCACTTCACGCCGAGTGCTCGTGCCTTCGCCGCGTAGTCGGGACCGTTCTCGATGGTCACCGGCGTCCGGGTTCCCCAGTTGCTCAACGCATAACTGATCGGTGCAAAACTCTTCAGGTTCTCGTCACTGGCATTAAGGAATACGGCGATGAACGCCGTCTTGATTCCATACTGCGAAGCCAACGTCGACTTCAACTGCCCCCACCAGACCGCGTTCTGACGCTCGGCGGCGAAGGAGGAGAGAACGAATTCGCCTGTACTCAGACGATAGGTGGCCGGGGACTTGTATAATTCGGCAAGTTTCGCCGCGATTGTCGCGATGCTGGCCTTTCCAGCGCTGGCCGTCATATCCAGGTTCGGGACAATGGTGAAGTTTCTGCCGGACTGCTCCGCGCCCTGCACCAAATCGAGTGTTCGCTCCCAGTTGAGGCCGGACAGACTCATGATGTCGACGGTGAAGCCATCGATACCGGCATCTGCCGCGTCGGTGACTTCCTCTTTCATATCAGTGAGTTTCCAATCCCCCGAACGCGGAGCGCGAGCCTCAGGGCGGTCGCGCAGCAATCCGCCGTAGTTGGCGTGGATGCCTCCCTCGCCCTGCGAGGTGAGGTAGTTGATCGCATAGTAATCCGATGCGGGTGCCTTGTTCTCGATGGAGATGGGGTACGGCGGAAAGTAGTGTGCAAAGACCTTTTTGCCGGTGGTGTTCGACCCGGGAACCGCGAATGACAGGTTGTCGGATCCGGTCGCCGAGCCGGTGGCCGAGCCTGTCGCCGAGCCGGTGGCCGAGCCGGTCGCCGAGCCGGTCGCCGCGCCGGTCGCCGAGCCGGTCGCCGCGCCGGTCGCCGAGCCGGTTGCCGCGAGGACGAGCTTCAGCGTGGGGCGCGCCTCCCCTTTGCCTACGAACGAGGTGCTGACAAACTTCTGGGCGAAGCGCACCTCGAACGCAGTCGACCCGGACAACGCTGTACCGTTCAGACCCGAGAGCGGCACAGAAATTGTCTGTCCGGTCAGAGCCCGAACCGATGCCCCACTCAGTTCCGTGTCGATGTGGGCCGGGCGGTTCGACTCAGTCAGAGACGACGCGCTCCAGTCCGAGGAGACCGGATAGACCTGCACGCCAGGTGCGGTAGAGGTGGTGCTGGCGACTTTCAAGTCCAATGTCGCCGACACGACGCTCATGCCCGTGTACTGTGCCGTGTCGAATTTGAGGAAGGTCTTGTCAGCCAGCGACGTGGCGCTGACGTACGGCGTGGCGTTCTGGGGTGTGCTGGGTTCGCGGATAGTGGTCCAGGTGGCCTCCCCCGCTTTCACTGCGATCGGGGCAGCGGCGACAGCCTGGGGAGAGGTCACCGCCGACGCGGGCGACGGAACGAAAGCCGATAGGGCCAGCACTGTCGCCGCAAGGACGGCCGTGAGTTGCCATAGCTTGGCGAGACGTAGCTTGCCATTGGGGTGCCGGTTCAGGAATTTGATCGGGGATTTTTGGGCAGCATAAAGATCAGACATACAACATCTCAAGATTGTGCGCGATCGAGAGCGCGAGGGATGTGACCCCCGAAGAGGGGCCACCTGAGCAATATTCGAATGCTATCGAAGGGTAGTGCGATTACCAAATATGACGAGAGTGTCAAGGGCCTGGACAGACCACCGGCAGGGATTATTTCGACGGGAGCGAGCACATATTCAGGACCGCCGTCCGACCGGTCTGGGCCTGCTGTCGCCGGGATTCTCCCGGCCGGCCTCAGGCCGCGAAGCGGTCCGTGGCCTCGATGATCGCGTCCAGGTTGCCGGGCTCGTCGAAGGAGTGACCGGCATCCGGGATCAGCCTGAAATCGGCCTCCGGCCAGTTCTGGTGCAGCTCCCAGGCTGTGAAGGCGGGGGTGCACATGTCATAGCGGCCCTGCACGATGACGCCGGGGATGTCCTTCAGACGGTCCGCGTCGCGGATCAGCTGGTTCGGTTCGAACCAGCCGGAGTTGGTGAAGTAGTGGTTCTCGATCCGGGCGAAGGCCACCGCGAACGCCGGCTCGGTGAAGCGCTCGATCGTGTCGGGCTGCTGCAACAGCGTGATTGTGGAGGACTCCCAGGTAGACCAGGCCACGCCGGCCCGCTCCCGCACGTACTGGTCGGGGTCGTTCAGCAGTCGCTTGTAGGCCTCGATCAGGTGGCCGCGCTCCTCCACCGGAACCGGGGCGATGAAGCTCTCCCAGAGGTCCGGGTAGATCGCCGACGCGCCGCCCTCGTAGAACCAGTCGAGTTCCATCGGGCGCAGCGTGAAAATGCCCCGCAACACGAGTTCGGTGACCCGGTCCGGGTGTGTCTCGGCGTACGCGAGGCTGAGGGTGCTGCCCCAGGACCCGCCGCAGACCAGCCAACGCTCGATCCCGAGGTGCTCGCGCAGTTTCTCGAGGTCGGACACGAGGTGCCAGGTGGTGTTGGTGGTGAGGTCGGCGTCCGCCGCGCTCGCGTGCGGCGTGCTCTGACCGCAGCCACGCTGGTCGAAAAGGATGATGCGGTACTTCTTCGGGTCGAAGACGCGGCGTTGCTTCGGGCTCGATCCGCCGCCCGGCCCTCCGTGCAGGTAGACGGCCGGCTTGCCGTCGGGGTTGCCGGATGCCTCCCAGTAGATGGTCTGCCCGTCACCGACCTCGAGGAGTCCGGTTTCGTAGGGTTCGATCTCGGGGTAGAAGGTGCGCATACCCCCGAGCCTATTCGAGCCGGTGGGCCAGAATGACGACCTGCACTCGGTCACGCAGCTCAAGCTTGGCCAGGATGCGTCCGACGTGGCTCTTGACGGTGGACTCGGACAGGAAGAAACGTTCGGCGAGCTCCGGGTTCGACAGACCCTCCGCGACCGCGAAGAAGACCTCTCGCTCCCGCTCGGTGAGCAGGCCGAGTCGGCCGGCGTCGGCATCCGCTTCGGTACCGTCGGCCTCCCGATCTGCCCCCGGAAGCTTCGCTCCGAACAGGTCCAGCATGCGCCGGGTCACCCGCGCCGAAACGGAGGCGTCGCCCGAGGCCACGGCCCGGATTGCCGCGGTGAGTTCAGCGGGCTGGGCGTCTTTCAGCAGGAACCCGCGCGCGCCCGCGCGCAGGCCACCGAACGCGTACTCGTCGAGGTCGAAAGTGGTGAGAATGATGATCCGGCTGTCGGGGCACGCGGCGGTGATCCGCCGTGTGGCCTCGATGCCGTCGATTCCGGGCATCCGCACATCCATCAGGATGACGTCGGGATGCAGGTCGGTGGCGAGTGCGATCGCCTCGGCGCCGTCGCCGGCCTCGGCCACCACGGTGAAATCGTCCTCGGCCTCGAGCACCATCCGGAAGCCCGTGCGCAGCAGCGCCTGGTCGTCGACGAGCAAAATCCGGATCGGCGTCATGCCCGTTCCCCCGTCTCGTCGACCGTCATCGTCGCGCGCACCTGCCAGCCGCCGCCGGGACGGCACCCGGCCACGAGGGTGCCGTCGTAGAGCGCGACGCGCTCGCGCAGCCCGATGATGCCCCGCCCGGCAGCCGACGACGGCAATGTGGCCGACGCGTTCCGGCCGTCGTCGGCGATGACCACCTCGAGCCGCCCCGGTACCCGGATCAGTCGCACGGTCACCGCGGTCGGATGCGCCGAATACCGCAGCGCGTTGGTCAGCGATTCCTGCACGATCCGGTAGACCGTCAACTGCAGACCCTGGCTCCCGGGAATGCGCCCGGTGAGTTCCAGCCGGGCGGGCAGTCCGGCGGCGTGGAACGATTCGACCAGGTCGACGAGCTGGTCGGCGCCGGGTTGGGGCCGGAGGGGGATATCCGTCCCCTCGGGGTCGCCCTGCTCCTGAGGACCCTCACTCAGCACGCCGAGCAGCCGGCGCATCTCGGACATCGAGCCGCGGCCGGTCCGGGCCACCTCGCGCAGCGCAGCGCGCGAACGTTCCGGGTCTTTGACGAGCAGCGCGTCGGCGCCGTCGGCGAGCGCGACCATGACCGAGAGGCTGTGCGCGATGATGTCGTGCATTTCCCGGGCGATGCGCCCGCGTTCGGTGATGCGGGCGAGCTGGGCCTGCTGGTCGCGCTCTCGGGCCAGCTGTGCGGCCAGTTCGACCAGCGCGGCCACATAACGCTTGCGATCGCCGACCGTGACACCGATCAGGGTGGCCGCGAGCATGAGGACCGCGGATTGGGAGGCGACCGCAAGCCAGGATGCGTAGCTGCTCGCGCCCAGAAAAGCACCTAGGGCGCCGATGCCGATCGCCACGGCGAGGCCGAACCAGGCGCTTCGCACGCCACGGTAGACCGCGGCAGTGTAGAGCGCGATCAGCACGGGCAGGGTGTCGCCCTGGCCGGGGAACGCGACGACCAGTCCTGCGCAGGTCACCCCGAGCACGAGAAGCGGGGCATGCCGCCGGACCAGCAGTGCGGCCGTGATGACCATCACCACCGCGGCGGTGATGAGGGCCTGCGGCGGCAGGCCGGGCCCGGCCTGCCGTGTCAGGTCGATCAGGAAGACGACGGCCATCGGCACGAAATAGGCGCTCGCGACCAGCGCATCGCTGAGCCACGTATGCCGCGCCCAGAACCGCCCGGCCACCCCCGGCGGTGTCGGCAGACGCAGTTCGCCCTCGGTCGGCACAAGCGGCCGACCGAGGGCGAGGAGTGATTCGGTCATTCAGAGGACTTTACGCGTCCCTCCGCTTCAACACCACAGCGGCACCGACCAAGCTGACCGCGAGCCAGCCGAGCAGCACCAGCAGGTTGACCCACCATTCGATCGGCACCGGGCTGAACGACATCAACCCGAACATGTTGATGCCCGCGTTCGACACCAGATACGGCAGCACCGCGGCGGCCCACGGGGCAGCGATCACCTGGAACACCATCGGGAGCAACAGCACGATGCCGAGCACGACCGCGATGCCGCCGGCCCCGCTGCGCACGATGGTGCCGATGCCGAGGGCGAAGACCGCGATCAGGGCCAGGTAGAGCGCACCGCCGAGTACCGGCAGGAACACGGCTGGATCCGCGAAGCTGACGCCCAAGCCCTGCCGGGAAAGCACCAGCGACGCCACCAGATAGGAACCGAGGTTGGCGGCCAGCCCAACCACGAAGGTCGTGACGAACAGCACGGCGGCCTTCGCCGCAAGGGCGGGCAGCCGGCGCGGCACCGCTGTCAACGTGGACCGAATCATGCCGGTGGAGTATTCGCCGCTGATGGTCAGCGCGCCGAGGACGGCCACGATGAGTTGGCCAAAGAACACCCCGAATGTCGCGGTCTGGGCGATGAAAGTCGCCTGGTCGGCCGCGGGGATCATCGAGGCGTCCGCACCCTGCAGGTCGAGCGTCGAGGACATGACCGCCGCGAGGGCGAGCGAAACCAGTACGAGCAGGGCGTACGACCAGGCCGTCGAGCGCACGCTGCGCAGCTTGATCCACTCCGACCGCAGCAGGCCCGCCGCGCTCAGGCCGTGCACAGCGGATGCGGCGCCGGGCACGGTGCCGTCCGCGGCCGGGGAGGAGGAAGCAGCGGGCGCGGGCGTCTTGGTCGCGGTTGTCTCGGTCATCGTCATGCCTCCTGCAGTTGCGCGGAGCCGCTGGCGCGGTACTCCACCTCGTCTTGGGTCAGGGCCAGGTAAGCCTCTTCCAGTGACGCGCTCACGCCGGTCAGCTCGTGCAGCACGATGCCCGCGGCGGCGGCCTGTTCGCCGATGTCACCGGCCGAAATACCGGCTACCTCGAGCAGGTCCTGCTCTCCGGTGGTGACGGTGACGTCGGGCTGGGCGAGCAGGGCCGCAAGCTGGGCGGACTGAGGGGTGCGCACGCGCACCCGGTGCGTGCCGGCCATGCCGATAATCTCGGAGACCGGGGCATTCACGATCACCTTTCCCCGGCCCAGCATGATCAGGTGGTCGGCCGTGAGAGCCATTTCGCTCATCATGTGCGAGGACAGCAGCACGGTTCGGCCCTCCGCGGCGAGGTACCGCATCAGCTGGCGCACCCACTGCACGCCCTCGGGGTCGAGCCCGTTGACGGGCTCGTCGAGAATCAGCACCGCAGGGTCGCCGAGCAGCGCCGCTGCGATGCCGAGGCGCTGGCCCATGCCGAGGGAGAAGCCGCCGACGCGCGTGCGGGCGACGGCTCCAATCCCGGTGAGCTCGATCACCTCGTCGACCCGGGCGGCCGGGATGCCGTGGGTGGCCGCCAGGGCCAGCAGGTGGTTGCGGGCCGAGCGGCCGGTGTGCACGGCCCTCGCGTCGAGCAGCACGCCCACCTCGCACAGCGGCGCCCGGTGCTCGCTGTAATGCTTGCCGTTGACCATGACCGATCCGGCGGTCGGCCGGTCCAGTCCGACGATCATGCGCATGATGGTGCTCTTGCCGGCGCCGTTCGGACCCAGCAGGCCGGTCACCTTGCCGGGCTGCACGGTGAAGTCGATCGCGTCGACCGCGGTCTTACCGCCGTGCCGTTTGGTCAGGGACTGTGCCTGAATCATCCGTCTCCTCATTGTACATCGGTGGGGCCGGTCTCACCGTGTGAAATCGGCCCGTCATCGACGCTACGGGGGACGGATGCTGCACGCATCGGCCCAGCGGACGCTTGTGCGCCCGCCGGCCTCGTACCTGGGTACGACACGAGGGTGCCCGTTCCGGTAGAGAGCGGCCGGCGGAACGGGCACTCTCCACCGGATCGGGGCTACCTCTTGGCGGGAGTCTTCTCGGCGCGGGGAGCGGTGCCGTTGGCACGCTGGGTTTGGTAGTAGTCCCTGGCCTCGTTCTGGCGCTCCTGCTCGGCACCGCTGGCGATTGCCGACCGGAGGTGGTCCTGGCTGTAACCGAAGGCGTCGACCAGGTCGACGGAGTGGGGGCGGAGCCGGGCGATGATGCGGTCGATGTAGGCCGTGACCGACTGTGCCCGCTTGGCCGACAGGCGCCCGTGGATCAGGTACCAGGCCAGGTGCTTCTCCACCAGTCCGAGGCCGAACAGGTCGCGCAGCCAGGTCAGAACCTGCTTCGTGCCGGCGTCTTCAGCGGTCTCGACCGCCCGGGTGAACGCCTCCCACTGCAGCAGCTCGCCGTGCGAACGGGCCGCCTCGATCAGCTGGTCCTGGTTGGCGTTGAAGAGGGCCGCGGCATCCTTCGGTGCCAGCTTGCCGGCCGAGCGAAGCTTGCCCGCGATCTCGGCGATCATGGTTTCGACCCGGTCGGTGAGCAGCTCCCGCTGCACCATGGTGTCGCGGAGGTGGCCCACGGAGCGAGCGGTGGAGCCGAAGTCGGAGACCGCCTGGCCCAGGGTGCGGAGCCCGGTACCGTGGTAGGCGCGGCCGGCAGCTTGCTGCACGACGTAGCGGGCGAGCACGCCCGGGCCGGCTGAGGCGAACTTGCGGCTGTAGTCGGTGAGCAGACGCTTCGCGACGAGCTGCAGGAGCACGTTGTTGTCGCCCTCGAAGGTGGCGAAGACGTCCAGGTCGGCGCGCAGGCCGACCAGCCGGTTCTCGGCGAGGAATCCGGCGCCGCCGCAGGCTTCGCGGGCCTCCTGCAGGGTGTCGAGAGCGTGCCAGGTCGAGAGCGGCTTGAGGGCGGCGGCGAGGGTTTCGAGGTCTTGCCGGTCGGCATCCGTGTCGGCCTGGCCGCTGAAGACCTGATCGAACTTGACCAGGAACTCGTCGTGGGCGAACGTGTGCGCGTAGGTCGTGGCCAGGCGCGGCAGCAGACGGCGCTGGTGGCGCTGGTAGTCGAGGATGACCTCCTCGTCGGTGTCGCTACCGGCGTTGAACTGGCGGCGCTGGCTGCCGTAGGTGATGGCGATCGTGAGGGCCATCGCCGAAGCCTGGGTGGCGGCGCCGTCGAGCGAGACGCGGCCCTGCACGAGGGTGCCGAGCATGGTGAAAAAGCGGCGGCCGGGGCTGGAGATCGGGCTGGTGTAGGTCCCGTCCTCGGCGACGTCGCCGTAGCGGTTGAGCAGGTTTTCGCGGGGAATGCGCACCCCGTCGAAGTGGAGCCGCCCGTTGTCGATGCCGTTGAGGCCGCCCTTGAGGCCGTCGTCCTCGCCACCGATGCCGGGGAGGAAATCCCCGGACTCGTCGCGGATCGGCACCCAGAATGCGTGCACTCCATGGTTGACGCCTGCCGTGATCAGCTGGGCGAAGAGAACGGCGGCGATGCCGTCTTTCGCGGCGTTTCCGAGGTAGTCCTTCCACGCCGCGCGGAACGGGGTGTCGAGAACGAATTCCTGCGTGGCAGGGTCGTAGGTCGAAGTCGTGCCGATGGCCGCGACATCCGAGCCGTGTCCGGTCTCGGTCATCGCGAAGACGCCCGGGACCTGCATGGTCATGATGCCCGGCAGGTAGGCGTCGTGGTGCTTCTTGGTGCCGAGGTGCAGCACGGCCGCGCCGAACAGACCCCACTGCACGCCCGCCTTGATCTGCAGGCTGGGGTCGGCGGTGACGAGTTCCTCGAACCCGGCGATGTTTCCGCCGTGGTCGTCGGCGCCGCCCAGGTGCGTCGGGAACGCGCGGTGCACGTGCCCGTTCTCGGCCAGGATCAGGAGCTGGCCCAGCACGCGTTCGCGGTGCTCGGCCATGGATTGACCCTCGATGCGCTGCAGTTCGGGCTTGGCCGTGAGCTCGCGCGCCCGCAGGCGCACGTCGGCCCAGGTGCCGAGCAGCTGCCGGTGCAGCGACTCGATGTTGACCGTGGGGGCACCGGCCTGGCCGGCGATCATGACCGGGCCGGTGTCGACGCCGGGCGCCACGGGGGGCGTGACGGCGACGGTCGTGGCCAGGGTCGCGTCCGTCTTCTTGTCCGTCTTGGCGGGGATCTTCTCCGTCTTGGCGGGGGTAGTGCTGTTGGAGCGCTGAGCAGTGTCAACCATCATTGGTCCTTCGTCTTCGCGCGAACTCGAAATTTTCTTACACGTTAGGCGGCTCTCACGAAGCGGGGAAATAGTGCGTGACGGGCCTACAACGAAGGATGCTCCGCCCGGCATTCGTCTTGTAGGTTTCCACAGCGGTATAGGGTCTGACGGCACCGTTACCCACAAACGGGGCACCACCTCTGCCGGAGCGACGGCCCGGCCGCTCCTAACGAATTCGACGGAGATTTTGCCCTAGAAGCCCTAAAACAAGCCCAAAACGTGGCTTTAGCTCAAAATCTCCGTCGAATTCGTTGGGGCACAGGTGGTCGGGGTGCGGGCGGTGACGTGGAAGAGGTGCCAGTGGCGAGGGCCGAATGCGGACTGACCGGGGCGGTCGTCTTCGACGAGGCCGACGACGTGCAGACCGGCCAGGAGCGCCTCGACCTGGCCGCGATCATGGAAGTTCATGTCTGCGCGGCCGGCCCATTCATCGTGGGGGCCGAAGAATTCTCCGGCGAACCAGGCGCCGGGCTTCAGCGCCGCGCGGATGCCCGCCCACAGGTCGGGGAACACTGCGGGGTCGCAGAAGGGCAGGGAAAACCCCGCATAGACGAGGTCTGCGGCGGGCAACTCGGGGAGATCCTCGAAGCGGGTTCGGTGAAAGACCAGGCGGGACTGCTCCGCGGCGCGAAGGCCCGTCCGGACCCTGGCCTCGGAGCCCGGGTCGGCGTCGAACGCGTGTACGGTCCAGCCGGCGGCGAGCAGGTGCCGGGTCTCGGTGCCCGCACCGCAGCCCAAGTCGATCGCAGTGCCGGGTGGGGCGGGTGGCGCGTCGGCGCAGAGGTCGAGGGCACGGAGGTCGAGGGCACGGAGGTCGAGGGCACGGAGCAGCACCGCACGCGGTGGGCGAGCGGCCTGAGCGTTGAAGTACTCGGTCCAGTCCATGACTCAGTTCTACCCGGTCCTGCGGGATGCCGCGGGTTGGGTCCGGGACGGGAGGCGTCAGGTTCCGGCGGACACGACCTCGAGGAGGGCGGCGCCGTAGGCGTCGAGCTTCTTGGCACCGACGCCGGAGATGCCGTCGAGGTCGGCCAGGGTGGCCGGCTTCGTCGCGGCGATCGCCAGCAGGGTTGCGTCGCCGAAGATGATGTAGGCCGGCACGCCCTGCTCTTTGGACTGGGCGAAGCGCCAGACCCGCAGCGCCGCGAACAGGGTCTCCTGCTCGGGGCTGAGATCGGCCGCGGCCGCCTTCGCGGCGCTCTTGCGGGCCCCGGCCGCGGGGCGGGCGGCCCGTTCGGGCTCGGTGCGGAGCTCCACTGTGCGGCGGCCAGCGAGGACCTCTGCGGCGGCATCCGTCAGCACCAGGGTGCCGTATTCGCCGGAGGTGGCCAGGAAACCCTGGGCGAGGAGCTGCCGCACGACGCCGCGCCACTGCTGGTCGCTGAGGTCGGCACCGATGCCCCAGGTGGCCAGCTGGTCGTGGCTGTGCTGAGTGGTGCGCGGGGTCACCTTGCCGCGCAGGATGTCGATGAGCTGCCCGGCGCCGAAGCGCTGATTGCGCTCGCGCAGCAGGCGCACCACGGTGGAGAGCAGTTTCTGGGCGGGGACGGTGCCGTCCCAGCCGACGGGGGGTTCGAGGCAGGTGTCGCAGTTGCCGCACGGCTCGCTGGACTGGCCGAAGTAGCGCAGCAGGTTGACCCGGCGGCAGGTGACGGTCTCGCAGAGCGCGAGCATGGCGTCGAGGTGGGCGGAGAGCTTGCGCCGGTGGCCGAGGTCGCCGGGCGACTCGTCGATCATGCGGCGCTGCTGCACGACGTCTTGCAGGCCATAGGTGAGCCAGCCGGTGGAGGGCAGGCCGTCGCGGCCCGCGCGGCCGGTCTCCTGGTAGTAGCCCTCGACGGACTTGGGCAGGTCGATGTGGGCGACGAAACGCACATCCGGTTTGTCGATGCCCATGCCGAACGCGATCGTGGCGACGATGATGACGCCCTCCTCACGGAGGAACCGGGACTGGGTGCGGGCGCGCAACCCCTGGTCGAGGCCCGCGTGGTAGGGCAGCGCGTTGAGCCCGTTCTGGCGCAGAAATTCGGCGGTCGCCTCGACGGTCTTGCGACTGAGGGCATAGACGATGCCGGCATCCGAGGGGTGCTCGGCCTTGATGAAGGCCAGGAGCTGCTTGCGCGGCTCGGCCTTGCCGACGATGCGGTATTGGATGTTGGGCCGGTCGAAGCTGGCGACGAAGTGCCGGGCATCGCCCATCTGTAGCCGGGTGGTGATCTCTTTATGGGTGGCGTCGGTGGCCGTGGCGGTGAGAGCGATGCGGGGAACATCGGGCCAGCGGTCGGCCAGGTCGGACAGGGCCAGGTAGTCGGGCCGGAAGTCGTGCCCCCACTGCGACACGCAGTGGGCCTCGTCGATGGCGAAGAGGGCGATGGTACCGCGGTCGAGGAAACGCTTGGTGGCCTCGGAGGAGAGTCGCTCGGGGGCGACGTAGAGCAGGTCGAGGTTGCCGGCGAGGTAGTCACGCTCGACCGTGCCCCGAGCGGCGGAGTCCTGGCTGGAGTTGAGGAACGCGGCGCGCACGCCCACGGCGGTGAGCGCGTCGACCTGGTCTTGCATGAGGGCGATCAGCGGCGAGATGACGATGCCGGTGCCCTCCCGCACGAGCGAGGGGATCTGATAGCACAGGCTCTTACCTCCACCGGTGGGCATCAGCACGACGGCGTCGTTGCCGTTGATGACCTGGTCGATGATGGCGGCCTGCTCGCCGCGGAAGGAGTCGTAGCCGAAGACCGTGCGCAAGGCCGCGCCGGCCGTCGCGAACTTCGCGGTGGCGCGGCGGGGCGGGGTTGCGGGTACGCGAAGGGCGGATGCGCCGGCACGAGCGCGGCCTGCCGGGCCCGCCAGGCCCGGGGCCGGTTCCCACTCCCTGGCTCCGCCGGCATAGCCGTCGGGCGGTGGCGGGGCGTCGAATTCGTCGGGTGGTTCGAACTCGTCAGGATTCCACGGTATTTCGGCGTTCCAACTCACCCGGCAACTCTACCTGCGCCCTCCGATGGTGCGGGTCGGCTACGCGGGCTGGTCAGGCTGCTCGGGCTGATTCGGTGGGCGACGCGCGCTTCGGCGGATGGCGAGGAGGGTTCCAGCCACAGCGAGGAGGACGGCACCGAGGGCGGCGGCGATCCAGACGGCGACGAGGGGGGCTTCGGCGAGGGCGACGGTGCTTGTGTCGGTGGAATCCGGGAAAGCAGCATCCGCGGCGGCGTCCGCGGTCTCGGCGCAGACCGGCTTGGCCGGGGACCCTTCAGCCAATGCCTGGTCGGCGGCCGGTTGCCAGGTGAAGGTGAAGTCGCCGGACACCGGATGCCCGTCGGTCGAGACCACCTGCCAGGTCACCGTGTACTCGCCCGGCTGGCCCAGCTGGGCCTTGGTCTCGACGGTCGGGCCGAGCAGGCTGATACAGCCGTCACCGTAGTAGAGAGGCGTGGCCACACGCGCGGGCCCGCTGATGAGCATCCCGCTGCCCGCTCCCCCGCCGAGGTCAAGCAGGGCGTCGTTCGTCGTCACGGTGAACAGCGAAGGCTGTTCAGTCACGACGGCCCCGCTGCCGGGGAGGACCCGCCCACGGAGTTGTGGGCCGACGCCGGGGCGGCGGACCACCACGGCGGCGCGGCCACCACGGCGGCGCCCAGCGCGAGCGCTGCCCACTGCCGCGCCCTGTTCCCTCGTTTCACAGCGATCTGTCTCCCCGCCTCACACAGTTGGGGGTTTAGGATACCGGCCACTCGCTAAGCTCGTTTTCTATGCTTACCGCGGTCCTCGGCCTCACCGGCGCACTCATCTTCGGGAGTGCCGACTTCCTTGGCGGGCTCGCCGCCAAGCGCATGAGTTCCCTGCTCGTGACGGCCGTCGCCGCGGCATCCGGGCTCGTGGCCCTGCTGCTCGCCCTACCGTTTGTGGTGGGGGTCTGGTCGCCGTCGGCCGTGCTGTGGGGCGGATTGTCCGGAGTCAGCGGCGCAATCGCGATCTCGCTGCTCTACACCTGCCTCGCGATCGGGCCGATGAGCATCCTCTCGCCGCTCACGGCCGTGGTGTCGGCGGTCGTGCCGATGACGGTGGGGCTGGCCGGCGGCGACCGCCTCGCCCCGATCGGCTACTGGGCGCTCGGCCTGGCGCTCGTGGCGGTGGTGCTCGTGGGTTTCGTGCCCGAGCGCGGCGCCGTGCGGCCGAGCCTGCTCGGCGTGCTGATGGCCCTCGGCTCCGGCACGATGATCGGCGCCTTCATGGTGATGATCGACCTGACCCCGGCGGACAGCGGGCTCGTGCCGCTGGTGATGAACCGCGCGGTTAATGCGGCGATCATGTTCTCCGTGGTCGGGCTGCTCGCCCTGCTCGCGTTGCGGCGGCGACGTTCACTGGTGACGACCGCGCCGATGACGGGCTCGTTCAGACCGGTGACGGATGCCGCGCCGCAGCCCCGCTCGACGCTCACCATCGGGCTGCGGCTGGCCGTGGCCTGCGGCGTGATCGACGTCGTGGCCAATGTGTTGCTGCTGCTCGGCATGCGCGCCGGAGACCTCAGCGTGATGAGCGTACTCACGGCAATGTACCCGGCCGGCACGATCCTGCTCGCCGCCGTGGTGCTCCGGGAACGGATCGCGCCGGTGCAGTGGTTGGGCCTCGCGCTCGCCCTCGGCGCGGCCGGGATGCTCGCGCTGGCCTGACGGACCGGGCGCCGACTGGCATCCTTTCACCGCCGACACCGTCACCCACTCGTTACGAACGACTGCCTCGGGACCCTTGCCGCGCGCGGCGATGCCACGGTACTGTCAGGCCCACACCTGAATTAGTGAACGACTGGTCGGTCACTAATTATCTGTTCCTCTGAAGGAGATTCCAATGAAGAAGTCTCGTCTGCGTTTCATCGCGCCGATTGCCGTTATCACAGCCCTTGCGCTGGCCGGATGCAGCACCTCGAACCTGGGGGGAACGGCCAAGGACGACCCTGCAGCGGAGGCCGGCCCGATCAAGATCGGCGCGGTTCTCGACGTCACCGGCGTCGGCGCCAGCCTCGGCGTGCCGGAGCAGAACACGCTCACAATGCTGGCCAAGCAGCTCAACGACGACGGCGGCATCGACGGCCGCGACGTCGAGCTCACCATCATCGACAATCAGTCGACCGAGGACGGCGCGGCCAAGGCCACGAGCAAGCTGATCGAGAGCGACAAGGTCGACATCATCATCGGTGCCTCACGCACCGGGCCCAGCCTGGCCATGCGCCCCATCGCGGAAGCCGCGAAGATCCCGATGATCTCCGTCGCGGCCAACGTGGCCATCGTCGAGGGCTCGAAGTGGGTCTTCAAGACCGCGCAGAACGACGTGGTCGTGCTCGAGCGCATCCTCGACGACGCCGAGGCGAAGGGATACACCAAGCTGGCCCTCGTGCGCGACGCGAGCGGTTTCGGCGAAGGGGTCGCGGAGTACATCACAGACCTCGGCGCCGAGCGCGGCATCACCCTGGTCATGACGGAGGCCTTCGAGCCGAGCGCGACCGACTTCACCCCGCAGATGACCAACGTGCGCGGCTCGGACTCTGACGCCGTCATCATCTGGGGCATCAACCCCTCGGCCGGCCTGGCCCAGAAGGCCTATGTACAGCTCAGCGTGAACAAGCCGGTCTACCACTCGCACGGCATCTCGAACCAGGCATTCTTCGACGCCGCCGGTGACGCCGCCAACGGCGTCATCGCCCCGATGGGCCGCCTGCTCGTCGCCGACCAGCTGGCGGCCGACAACACCCAGCGCGAGGTCATCGAGCAGTTCCAGGCGGACTACAACGCGGCCTACGGCGAGCAGCCGTCCGGTTTCGCGGGCCACGCGTTCGACGCCTGGCACATCGCCGTCAACGCGATCGAGGCCGCCGGCACCGACGCGGATGCCCTGCGCGGCGAACTCGAGAGCGCCCAGTGGACTGGGATCTCCGGAGTCTTCCAGATGACCGCGAAGAACCACTCCGGCCTCGACGCCACCGCCCTCATCCTGGCTGAGGCCGAGGATGGTCGCTGGAACCTCCTCAAGGACTGATCGTGCTCACTGATTTCCTGCAGTTGACGGTGGCAGGGCTTTCACAGGGCTCTGTGTACGCCCTGCTCGCCGTCGGCCTGATCGCCGTCTACACGGTTCGCCACGTCATCAACATCGCCCAGGGCGAGTTCGCGATGCTGGCCGGACTGGGGAGTGCCTGGCTCGCCGCGGCCGGGATGCCGCTCCTTCTCGCGATCCTGGTCGCCATCCTCTCGGTGACCCTGGTGGCCATTGCGATGGAACGGCTGATCATCGCACGGGTGAAGAAGCTGACCCCGCTCACGTCCATCATCCTGACCCTCGGCGTCTCGACTCTGCTGCAGGCGATCATGCTGCTGGCCTGGGGGCCCGAGGCCAAGGGGGTGCCCCTGTTCCCGGGGACCAACATCCTGATCGGCGGGGTGAGCATCCGTTCTCAGGAATTCTGGATGATCGGCGCCCTCGTCGTGGTCGGCGGCGGAATTGTGCTCTTCTACGAGAAGTCGCGCTGGGGCAAGGCCCTGCGGGCGTGTGCGGAGCAGCCCGTTGCGGCGCGCATCGTGGGGATCTCACCGGTCACCGCGTCAGTGCTGGCCTTCGCGATTGCGGGTTTCGTCGGGGGTGTCGCCGGCGTGGTGGCTTCCCCGATCTACCTCTCGCTCTGGTCGGGCGGCGTACTGCTCGGCCTCAAGGGCTTCGTCGCCGCCGTCCTCGGCGGCTTCGTCTCCTTTCGTGCCGCGATCGTCGGGGCTCTCCTGCTCGGCGTGATCGAGGCCTACGTGGCCGGGTACGTCTCGTCCGGCCTGAGGGACGGCGCCGCCTTCCTCATCCTCATCCTTGTGCTCGTCGTTCGCCCCCAGGGCCTCGTTCTCAAGCCCACAGCGGTCAGGGTGTAGCGAAATGACACATGCAACCACACCTACCCTCGCCGGGACGCGCTCCCTCCGCACGCGTTTCTGGACGAACAACAAGAGCACGCTGATCGGCTGCGGCGTGCTCGTCGCGCTGATGATCGTGGTCCCTTTCACGGCCAGTTCCTCGGTCATGAACATCGTCGTGTTCGCCATGATCTTCGCCCTGCCGGCCATCGGGCTCAACCTGCTGATGGGTCTGGCCGGGCAGGTCAGCCTCGGGCAGGCCGCGTTTTTCGCGATCGGCGCGTACACCCACGCAATCCTGCTGACCAAGCTCGATCTGCCCGGCCCGGTCGCGGCCACCGTCGGTGTTCTCGCCGCGATGCTGGTCGCCCTGCTCGTGGGCCTTCCGCTGATGCGCCTGCGCGGCCACTACCTCGCGCTGGCGACGCTGGGGCTCGGCTTCATCGTGATGATCGGCGTGCGCGAATGGGATGTCACCGGACGAACCACGGGCATCTACGGCATCTCGCGACCCACGGTGCTCGGGATCCCGATCGACAACAGCGGCTTCTTCCTCTGGTTCGTGACGCCGTTCGTGGTGATCGGGCTCATCCTGGCCCTCAACCTCACCCACAGCCGCGCCGGTCGCGCCCTCTCGGCCGTCAACGACTCCGAACTCGCCGCCGAGAGCCTCGGCGTCAACACCTATGCGCTGCGGCTGAAAGTCTTCGTGCTCTCCGCCGGCTTCGCGGGCCTCGGCGGGGTGTTCTACGCCTATCAGGTCGCGATCGTGAGCCCCGCCACCGCCGAATTCCACCTGTCGGTCTCGATCCTGCTGATGGTCGTCATCGGGGGCCTGGGATCGGTCTGGGGCGCCGTCGCGGGCGCCTTCCTCGTGCAATTCCTCGGCGAGGGCATGCGCGACGTCATCCCGGCCATCTTCCCCGGCGCCACCGGAGAGGTGCAGTTGCTCGGTTACGGTATCGTCCTGATCCTGGTGATCCTGCTCCTGCCCGGCGGCCTCCACCAGGCGGCGACCACGCTGTGGCAGAAGTTGCCGTTCGCCGGGAAGCGCCCACCCGGCGACGCGCATGCGCACGTCCCGGAGGACGACACGACGATCCCGCAGCTCCCGGCGGTCAGCACCCCGGTCGCGGCCGGTGAGCCGATCCTCGTCCTCGAGGGACTGAGCAAACGATATGGCGGCGTCGTCGCCGTCAACGATGTAAACCTCACCGTGCCGGCCGGCAGCATCCTGGGTCTGATCGGCCCCAACGGTGCCGGCAAGACGACCTGCTTCAACATGATCTCCGGAGCACTGACCCCAAGCGAGGGCACCGTCACGTTCCTCGACCAGGTGATCTCCGGCCGCAAACCGCACGTCGCCGCCGCGCACGGGCTGACCCGCACGTTCCAGAACCTGCAGGTCTTCACCTCGACGGATGTCGTCGGCAACGTGTACATGGGCAGGTACCGCAAGGGAAGCGCGGGCGTCCTCCGCGGAATGCTGGGGCTGCAGTCGGGTGAGCAGAGCGCCCACCGCGCCGCGTCCTACGAGATCCTGCAGTCGATGAAACTCTCGGATGCCGCGGACGACTCAGCCTCGGATCTGTCGTTCGGCAAGCAGCGAATCATGGAGGTCTGCCGGGCTCTGGCCGCCGAGCCGGCCCTGCTCCTCCTCGACGAGCCGATGGCCGGCCTATCCGGCGCTGAGCGCGAGGTGATGGCCGAGCTGCTGCGGCGGCTGCGGACCGCCGGGCTCACGATTGTGCTCGTCGAGCACGATGTGGCGCAGGTCATGTCCCTCGCCGACCATGTCGCGGTGCTCGACGACGGTGTGCTCATCGCCTACGGCGACCCGGAGTCCGTGCGCAATGACCCCGCCGTGGTCGTTGCCTACCTGGGCACGGACCTCGACGAGGCCGAAGCGGAACTGAACGAATTGGAGGAGCACGCATGACGCTGATCGTTTCCGGACTGGACGCCGGCTATGGCAAGCTCGCGGTGCTGCACGAGGTCAGCTTCGAGGTGGCGCGTGGGGAGATCGTGGCTGTGGTGGGCTCGAACGGGGCCGGTAAGACGACCCTGCTGCGAGCCGTCAGCGGCCTCATCCGGCCCACCGGGGGCAGCGTGACTCTCGAGGGTCGCACGATCACCGGGAAGCCCACGGAGAAGATGGCCGGATTCGGCCTGACCCATGTGCCCGAGAACCGGCTGTGCTTCCCGACCCTCTCGGTGCGTGACAACCTCATGCTGGGTGCCTGGACGAAGAAGGGCCACGGCGACGTCGACTCGATCCTCAAGCTGTTCCCCCGGCTGCGCACCCGGATGGGTCAGGCCGCCGGAACCCTCTCGGGTGGCGAGCAGCAGATGGTGGCCATCGGGCGCGGCCTGATGGCGAACCCGACGGCGATCATGCTGGACGAGCCGTCCATCGGCCTCGCGCCGAAGGTGGTCGCGGAGATCATGGACGTGCTCTCCCGGCTCTGCGTCGAGGAGCAGCTCGCGGTTCTCCTCGTGGAACAGAATGTGCGCGCCTCGTTCAAGATCGCGCACCGGGCAGTGGTCATGCACCGCGGACGGGTGGCACTCACGGGAACCCCGGCCGAACTCGTGGAACTCCCCGAGGTGCACAACGCCTACCTGGGTGGCGCAGCCGCGTAGCGGCATCCGTTGCCCGCTCCAGGAGCGGCACGCAGGTGTTGCGCCGCTAAGCGCGTGGCGTGCCAGCCGCGCAGCGGCGTAGAACCCGCGCCGCGGACCTGGTCGGCAAATGCTGCGGATGTGGTCGCTGCGGGCGACCGCGGCGACCGGCCCTAACGAATTCGACGGAGATTTTGGCTCTCCTGCTTCATCTGTGGGTGTTTCGGAGCGCCTTAACGGCCGCACGCCGCTTCCTGTCTAGGTTTCTGACTGTCTAGGAACAG
>NZ_SOGC01000025.1:0-94073 GCF_004402765.1 Cryobacterium sp. TMT2-17-1 | reverse complement strand
CAACTCAGGAGATCCAGCCGGGCCGTGCCGGGCATCCGCACCAATGCCGCACTAACCCGCGGCGGCCGTCTACTGCGGGCAACAGATGTCCTGAGTTAGCCACACACACACGGGCCCTGGCGCGAGGGCGAGCACCCCTGCACCAACGACAGAGGGCCACCCGCGCGAGGGGGCCTGCCGTCGCTAAGCGAGGGTGAGTAGGCCCGTTCCGGGTGCAGTCATGCGGGGTGCGGGACCGGCGGCTGCTAGTTGATGGGGAGGAGGTTGCCGGCGGGGACGGGCTCGCCGTTGAGGATGTCGAGGGTCCAGCCGGCACGGTCATGGACGACCACGTTGAGGGAGGCGTTCCTGATCGTGTCGACGGGCTTCTCGAGCGCCTGCATCAGCGTCAGTCGGATCAGTGTTCCGTGGCTGACAACGATGATGCGGGCACCCGGGTGGTTGCGGGCCAGCAGCTGCAGGGCCTCGACTCCGCGGTCGGCGACACTGGCCTCGGTTTCGGCGCCGTGGAAGCCGCCGATTCCGGTGGGGCCGCCGGGGACGCGGAGCGCGTCCAGCTCGGGGCCTGCGCCCAGTCCCTCGGCGGGACCGTAGTTGCGCTCGACGATCCCTGGGATGCGACCGGTGACGGTCAGGCCGAGGCCCCGGGCGATGAGATCGGCCGTCTCGGCTGCGCGGCTGAGCGGTGAGGAGACGACGAAGTCCCACTCCTGTGCGGCCAGGTGGCCGACGGCATCCGCTGCCTGGCCACGCCCGGTGTCATTGAGCGGGATGTCGGAGTGGCCCTGGATGCGCAGAGCGGCATTCCAGTCGGTCTGGCCGTGGCGGATCAGGGCGAAGGTAGTTGTGGAACTCACCGTTCTATTCTGCCTCGGGCTGAGGTCGGGAGATGAATCGGGTCTCGACCGGGTCGAACATCGGGCGGATCGACTTTTGGAGCAGAGCGCGGTGGCTCAGGTGACCGGGGACGACGCGAAAAGCACGTGCTTGCTCGCCACCAGGTCTGCTGCGTCGTAGATGCGGGCGAGGTCGAGGCCCGCGGCCCGGGCGCCACGCTCTTCGGGCTCACTCTGCGGGGCCATCCGCCCGAGCATCACGCCGCCGAGGGCGCGCACGGCGCAGGCCGCGATGACGCCTTCCGGGGTACCGCCGATTCCCATCGAGAGGTCGATCGCGGCATCCGCCGATGCGGCGGCGATGGCCGTGGAGACGTCACCCTCGGCCGTGCGGAGCACGCGTGCTCCGGCGCACCCGAGTTCGCGGATGAGTTCGACGTGGCGCGGTTTGTCGAGCACAGCGACGGTGAGCGCGGTCTCGGGGATGCCGCTGGCGAGCGAGAACGCACGGAGGTTGCGGGTGGCGGAGGCGTGCAGGTCGAGCACGCCGTGACCGGCTGGGCCTGAGATGAGCTTCTCCATGTAGAAGACACCGGCGGGATCGAACATCGTGCCTCGGGGGGAGATGGCGATCACGCACACCGCCCCGGGCAGGTTCCGGGCGACGAGGGTCGTGCCGTCGAGCGGGTCGACTGCGATGTCGCAGTCCGGTCCGTTCCCCGTGCCGAGCTGCTCCCCGTTGGCAAGCATGGGGGCCTGGTCCTTCTCGCCCTCGCCTATCACCACGGTTCCGCGAAAAGGCGCGGTCAGGAGAACGGCACGCATGGCGGCGACGGCCGCCTGGTCGGCGTTGATCTTGTCGCCGCGACCCACCCAGGGCAGTGTGGCGCGTGCCGCCGCCTCGGTCGACGCGCGCACGGCGGCGACCAGCCCGGCCGGCCAGCCCTCGGCTCCGATCACGGTGGATTCGGCCAGAGGAGCGAACGGGCGGTGCTGCGGCATGGGCTACCTCTTGCTGGGACGGCGGTCTTGTGACCGGCAGCTGAAAGCCTACTCGCGTGCCCGGGGCGGGCACTCGTGCGGGCGACAGCGCGGGCGACAGCGCGGGCGACTCAGGGGGCGACTCAGCGGGCGGGTACCGGTGCGTGGGCTAAGCGAGCAGCTCACGGATGTCGGCGGCCGTCAGGGCGGTCCCGCGCGCGGCGCCATCCGTCATCACGCTCTCGAAGAGGCGGGCCTTCGTGGCCTTGAGGGCCATCACCTTTTCCTCGATCGTGTCCCGGGAGACCAGGCGGTAGACGAAGACGTTCTTCGTCTGGCCGATCCGGTGCATGCGGTCCACGGCCTGCGCCTCGGTGGCCGGGTTCCACCACGGGTCGAGCAGGATGGCGTAGTCGGCCTCGGTCAGGTTCAGGCCGAATCCGCCGGCCTTGAGGCTGATCAGGAAGACCGAATTGTCGCCGGCCTTGAAGCTCTCGATCACCTGCGCCCGGTTGCGGGTCTTGCCGTCGAGGTAGGAATAGCTGATGCCCGCGGCGTCGAGGCGTGCGCGGGCCTTGCCCAGGTACTTTGTGAACTGGCTGAAAATGAGGGTGCGATGCCCGCCGGCGACGACGTCCTCCAGCAGTTCGAGGAGCACGTCGAGCTTGGTCGACGGGATGTCGTCGTACTTCGTGTCGTAGAGGCTGGCATCGAGGCTGAGTTGGCGCAGCATGGTGAGCGAGCGGAAGATCTCGAAACGGTTGGAGTTCATGTCGTCGATCAGGCCGAGCACCTTCTGCCGTTCCCGCTGCAGGTGGGTGTCGTAGACCGCGCGGTGCTTCGGGTGCAGCGTGAGCTCAAGCACCTGTTCCTGCTTGGTGGGCAGGTCGCCGGCCACCTGCTCCTTCGTGCGGCGCAGCATGAACGGGCGGATGCGGCGGCGCAGCTGGTCGAGCCGGTCGCCGTCGGCATCCTTCTCGATCGGTTTCTGGTAGTAGTCGCCGAAGCGGCCTGGGCTGGGGAACAGTCCCGGTGCCGTGATTGAGAGCAGCGACCAGAACTCCATCAGGTTGTTCTCCAGCGGCGTGCCCGTGATCGCGAGCTTGAACGGGGTGGCCAGGCGGCGGGCGCACTGGTGGGCGCGGGACTTGCGGTTCTTGACGAACTGGGCTTCGTCGAGCAGCAGCCCGGACCAGGCCAGGGCCTCGTAGTCGCCGAAGTCCAGCCGGAATAGCGTGTACGAGGTGACGACGACGTCCGCGCTGGCGTGCAGCGAGGCCAGAGTGCTGCTGCGCTTGCCGGCGGTCTCGGTGATCGCGGCCACCCGCAGGCCGGGCGCGAATCGGGCGCACTCGGCCGCCCAGTTGGAGACCACGCTGGTGGGTGCCACGACCAGGAACGGCGCACTCTGCCCCGGCTGCTCCCGCACGCGTTCCATCAGGGCGATGGCCTGCAGGGTCTTGCCGAGGCCCATGTCGTCGGCGAGGATGCCTCCCAGTTGATGGTCGTAGAGAAAGCTCACCCACTCGAAACCGGCCTGCTGATAGCCGCGCAGGGTGGCGTCGACCCCGGCCGGCAGCGGTTGTTCCGGAATTTGGGCGACGTCGGTGAGCCCTGACACGGTGTCGCGCCACGCGGCCGCCTGGCCGGCGACGACCCCGAGGGACTGCAGCTCCTCCCAGAGGTCGGCCTGGAACGGGCTGATCCCCAGGGACTCGGCGCCGGCGTCCTGCAGCCCTCGGGCCTCCTCGATCAGCCGGCGGAGCGTGTGCAGTTCGGGGCGGTCTAGATTGAACCAGGTGCCGCTGGGCAGGATCATCAGCTGCTGACCGACCGCCAGGGCCCGGAACAGGCTGTCGAACGGGATCTCCTCGCCGTCGATGCTGACGGCCACCTGCAGGTCGAACCAGTCCCGGTCATCCGGGCGTTCGGTGGTGCCCACGGTGATCACCGGCGCCTCGTCGGCCTGGCGGTAGTCGGGGGCATCGCCGGCGACCAGCACGGTGACATGGTCTGCGGCCGCCAGGGTCGGCACCACGGAGTCGAGGAAGCCGAGCATGGCGGTGCCGGCCAAGGTGGCGCGCTCGATCAGTACCGGCAGGCCGCTCTGCTGCCCTACCAGGGCCGGCACGGAGGTGAGGAGCGCCTGCACGTCGTGCAGGATCTGTCCCTCCCGGGTGCCGTCGCGAAACCTGTCATCGTCCGGCACCGGGCGGAGTGGCTGGTGGTATTCCGGGTAGTGCCACACCCAGTGCAGGGTGATGCGGGCATCCATCTGGTGCGTGACGGTCAGGGCCAGCACGGGCTGCGGGGTCTCGGGCAGGGCGAACGACTCGTCCCGGCTGGTCACGGTGACCCGGTGTCGAAGGAACGGGTAGAACTCGGCCAGGAAGTCGGCCTCGTCCGCGCCGGGCACCGCGATGGTGTCGGAGGCCGCCATGGCCCGCAGCTCCCGGCTGATCTCGCCCGACAGCGGGGCGAGGGTGATCTGCGGGGAATCGCTGCCGGACTGGCCCGCCCAGGTGTAGACGCCGTGCGCGGGGTTGCCGATGAACCCGAACGTGCCGCGCGCCTGCGGCTCGTCGCCCAGCAGCAGGACGGGGCGCAGCGTGAGGCCGTCGGACACACGACGGATGTCCAGCTCGAGGCACGCAGGAACGGGCGAGACGAGCACGGGATCCTGCTGCGCCGTGGCGGAGACCAGAGGGAGCCCGGCGTTCGCCGCGTCGTCGAGCAGGTCCCAGAGCGCTCGGTCGGGGAAAGCGTCGACCGGAATCCACTGGGTGGAGGTGGCGTAGTACGGGCGGGCCGCGAACTGCAGCGCGTAGAGCGCCGAGAGCACCCGCAGCTGGCCGCGGTCGAGCGACCCGTCGGTGGTCAGGTTCTCCCAGGTGACGCTGCCCCGGATCCACTTGCCCTGCTTGCCCATCATCACGGGCCGCGCCGCCAGCCGGCGCAGCCCCGGCTGACTGGCGAAACGCCCGTGCTCGGGAGCGAGAAGTTGGAACTGGAGGGCGAGGCGGGTGTCTGCGGACGGCGCGGAATCCGGTCGCGCCAGAGGAGCCAGCGTACTTCGCCACGCTGCCCGTGCGGAGAACCCGGCGGTGCCGACGGCCGACCCGGGCTCGCGGCCCAGGGCGGTGGCGGGGGCACCCGGCACTCCGCCGAGGCTGCGGCCCACGGCGCCGCCCTGGCTCGCGATCAGCAGCGCGGCGACATGCTTGCAGTTGCGCTTCATCGGGCAGGTGCAGACGCCGGATGCCCGCACCGCGGCGCCGGCGGAATCAAGGGTGAACGAGACGGTCACCGAATAGGGCGTCGGGTGAGAACCGCGCACCATGCCGAAGAGCTGGGTGTTCGAGCCGAACCAGGTCTCGGCATCAACGTGGCCGTTGCGGGCGTAGCGTTCGCCGCGTGAGAACGCCTGGCTGCCCACAAGGAGCGCGATGTCGTGGGAGCTGAACGTGTGGGCCATGGCGGGAACCATTCTTCCATGCCCCAGCCCGGCCGGCCGTGCCCGGCCGGGCGCATCAGGGGGCTACTCGACGTGCCCGTGTTCCTTCGAGGACCCCTTCGTCAACGTCTTTCCCTGGAAGAAGGCAGGGTTGACGCTGCGCTGGATCAGCATCAGCACGAGGCCGCCGATGAACAGCACCATCGCGAGGATGAACACGAGCCCGACCCCGCCGATGTTCGATCCGCTGCCGTAGTCGGGGTTCATGCTGTCGTAGAGAGTGGTTGCGAAGATGACCAGCAGGATGACCCCGCCGATCAGCGGCGCCAGGAGTTTGAGCAGGATGGCCCGGGGCCCGTTCAGCGAGTCGCGGAAATACCAGACGCAGGCAAACGCGGTGACCCCGTAGTAGAAGCAGATCATCATGCCCAGGGTCAGGATCGTGTCGGTGAGCACATCGGTGCTGAGCACGCGCATGATCGCGTAGAAGCCCCAGGCCACGATTCCTGCCATTACGGTGGCGAAGGCCGGGGACTTGTAGCGCGGGCTGATTGAGGCGAACCGCTTCGGGAACGCTTTGTAGTGGCCCATCGATAGCATGGTGCGTGCCGGCCCGACGAAGGTCGACTGCAGCGACGCGGCCGAGCTGGACAACACGGCCAGCGACATCAGGATGGCGAAGGGACCCATCACCGGTCCGGCGAGGGCGGCGAACACGTTGCCCTGGATCTCCTCATTGCCGAGTCCGAATTCGCCGGCGCCGATGCCGGAGAACATCAGGGCGGCGGCCGCCACGAGGATGTAGAGCGCGAAGATGATGCCCACGGTCAACGTCGCCGCACGCCCGGGGGTTGTCTTCGGGTTCTTGGTCTCCTCGTTCATGGTCAGGGTGACGTCCCAGCCCCAGAAGATGAAGATCGAGAGCGAGACCCCGGCCGCGAAGGCCGAGAACGAAGGGGCGAGGAACGGGTTGAACCAGTCGGCGCTGAACGCGAGGGCATCGAAGGCGGTGCCTTCTACGACCCGCAGCAGGGCGGCGACGCTGAACCAGACCAGCACGATCAGCTGGAAGGCCACGAGCACGTACTGCACGGCCTTCGTGGTCTCCATGCCGCGGTACGAGACATAACAGGCCGCCACCATGAACACCAGACAGGTGAGCACGTTGATCACAACATTGTTCGTCAGGTCGGCGAGGCTCGGGTTGCCGAGAAGCTGGGCGAGCATCAGATAGAAGAAGTCGACGGCGACTCCGGCGAGGTTGGAGAGCACGACCACCGTCGCGACGATCAGACCCCAGCCGCCCATCCAGCCGAGCCACGGCCCGAAGGCGCGGGTGGCCCACGTGAAGGAGGTGCCGGCATCCGGCATGGCGTTGTTGAGCTCGCGGTAGCCGAGCGCCACCAGCAGCATGGGGATGAACCCGACCAGGAAGATGCCCGGCATCTGGGTGCCGACGGCCGCGACCGTCGGGCCGAGGGAGGCCGTCAGGGTGTACGCCGGCGCGATGCACGAGATGCCGATGACCGTGGCGCCGAGAAGCCCGATGGAGCCAGCGCTGAGGCCCTTCTCGGAAAGGCCGCCGGTGAGGGTGGAGGTGCCGGGCGTGGAGCCCGAGGAGGGATGTTGGCTAGTCATGGACTGTCCTTAGGGTCAGTGCGGCTTACGGGCGTCAGTGCCGGTGGGGACCACGATGAGGGGAACGGGGAGCGCGTGCAGCATGCGGTGTGCGGTGATGCCGAGGAAAATCGTGGTGGGCTGAGCCAGCCGGCTGGAGCCGACGAAGGCGATTTCGAACGGCTGCCAGTCGAGGGCCTCGACGGCGGCCTCGACGGTGTGCCCGGACGCGACCTCGGTGGTGATGGTGCCGCGCGCCTTCGACCGACTCTGGAAGTACTCCAGGACGCCGTCGAGGTGGGCCTGGCTCTCGCTCTCGTCGACCGGGTGCCGACGACCGGCGTCGACCTCCACGAGCGTGACGAAACGCAGGTCGACCGTGAGGTCCGCCGAGAAGGCCACCAGTGAGTCGAGCAGCGTCTTCCAGCCCGGCCGGGTGCCGATGGCGCAGGTGATCCGGGTCAGCTGTGCGGGAGCCTTGTAGCCGCGGGGCGCGAGGGCGACGGGCGCCGGCGAGGCGTGCAGGAGCGCGTTGGCCACGCTGCCGATCGTGAATCGGTTCATCAGGCCGCGGCGTGAGGCCCCGACGACGATGCGGTCCGAGTCGAACGCGCGAGCGGCCTGGAGCAGCCCTTCCGTGGTGGAGTCGGCGTAGAAGAGATGCGTGGAGGCGACCACGTCATCGGGAACCAGGGCCTTGCCCTGTTCCAGCCATTCGAGGGCCTGCTCCTCGAGCAGAGCCTGGTAGTCGGGGGAGGTGGAAGCACCGACCCGGGCCGGGACGGTGGATGAATGATGCGGAAGCACAAGACACAGACGCAGCTCGGAGCGGGTCAGGCGCGCCAGCGCGACACCCAGCTCGACGGTGTCATTGCCCCGTTCGGTCGCTTCGTATGCGATGACGTAGTTGGCTACTCGGGTCACGCTGGTTTCTCCCTCGGTTCGCGACGGGTGTCGCACTCAGTGGTCATAGTGCTGTGGATTATGGGCGGGCTGGTCATGTTCATGGTCATGCTCGGCGTGCTCGCCCGGCGCACAGTGCGCCGGGCTGCGTTCCACGTCGAGCGACGGATTGCGGTCGAAGAAGCCGACCGGCTTGAGCCAGAACGACACGGTGTCGACCGGCATGATCGGCCACTCTTCCGGTCGGGTGATGTGGTGGATACCGAAGACGTACCAGAGCACGATATCGGCGTTCCGCACCGGCCGGCGAGCCTGGATCCACTCGGGCAGGCCGTGGTCGACCGCGCTCTGGTTGACGAACTCGCCGCACGGCCAGCGTTCGGACTCGTCGTTCGGGGTGACCCAGACCGTGTGCCCGATCACCTGGGCGCGTTGGAGGGCAGGCGCCGCCTGGTCGAAGAAGGACGGGATGGCTCCGCCGGGCACCAGCTTGTAGGACACGGGGGTGCCGAGGCCGTTGAGCGAGTTCTCGTTCACGACCTTCCAGGCCCGTTGGGTGTCCCAGTTGTAGTCGTCGAACCCCTCGGTCTCGATCGGGGTGTTCAGCTGGGTGATCGCGAGGCCGAGCGGGTTTGCGGCGCTGATCGGCTCGGCCTGCGTCTCGGTGCGGAACACCGTGTTCTCGCGGCCGTCGACGTCGAGGTCCATCCGGGCCACGATGAAGTGCTGGTGGAACGGCGCGTAGGTGCGCGTGTCGACCAGGGTTCCGTTGGGGTGCGGCTGGCCCTCGTCGAGGTGCGTCACCACCATGATCCCGGTGGCGCGCACCTCGCATTCCATGTTGCCGTCCTGGTAGAAGCGCCAATAGACGAGGTACTCGTAGTTCGCTACCGTGACGTGGAAGGACACGACGAGCCGGCGCATCCGGCGCACCTCGGCACTGCCGTTGTGGTCGACGTGCTTCCAGAGCACCGCGTTGTCTTCCTCGTGGATGCAGAACGCGTTCGGGATGCTGTACGGCTCGCCCTTGCTGTTGTGCAGCACGGCATCGAGGTAGCGGATTTCGCCGAGGCAGTCGCAGCCGAGCTCGAGCGAGGTGGTCATGAAGCCGAGGCCCCACTCGCCGATGTCGAAGGCGGTGCGACGGAAATGGTCGACGCTGGGGTCGCGGTAGGGCACGACCATCTCCGCGAACGACAACCGGTTGGCGATGGGCCGCACCCGGCCGCCGTCCCGGTAGCCCACGGTATGCAGGGTCATGCCCTCGCGGTAGTTGAAGCCCACCCGGAGCGACCAGTTCTGCCACTCGATCAGGTTGCCGTCGAGCGTGAAGCTCGGGCCGTCGGGCTGCCCGATGTCGAGCGGGGTGAGCGGCGGGCGCGGGCTTCGATCCCGGATGCGCCGGGGCACCAGGTGCGGCACGTATTCGCCCATTCCCGCCGGCGGTTCGACCGTGAACGAGTCCTCCACCTCGAGCAGTTCCATGGTGTTGACGTCGAGCACGAAGTGCAGGCCGCTGACCGGTCCCGCATAGGGGTTGGCGTCGGTGGACGCCCGGACCCAGACGTCTGACCAGCCCAGGCGGCGGCCGCGATACCGGTCGGGGATTACCGCGTCGCCGTAGGTCCAGGTGTCGATGAAGACCAGGTCGAGGTCGGTGATGCCCCGGCGGGCGAGAGTGGCGATCACATCGGGGTGGGCGCGAAGGGCGGCGTCGGCTTCCTCCCACTCGTCGACGGTGAAGTTCGCCTGCATCCCCGGCACCGTTTCCCACTCGAGCAGGGCGTCGGTCGTGAGCGAGACGACGCCCACCCAGGTGGTGTTCTCGGCGCGGTGGAGCACTACCAGCCGTGCGCGTCGGTCGGGAACCGCGCTGGTAGCTGTGAACTCGGCGACGGCGCTCCGGGGCGGCTCGACCAGCTCGATCGAGGTGAACCGCCACCCGTCGGCGACGCCGCGCTCGCGGGCGAGGATGGCGACGGCGGAGGTGAACTCAGCGGCGGAGAGCGGGTCGAGCGGGTGGAAAGTCATCGAGGGGCCTCTGTTCTCGTTGGCGGTGGTCGAGCCTGGCGGTGGTCGAGCCTGTCGGGACCCGTGTTTATTCCAGCGCGCTCATCACGTGCTTGATCCGGGTGTAGTCCTCGACGCCGTACATCGACAGGTCTTTGCCGTATCCGGACTGCTTGAAACCGCCGTGTGGCATCTCGGCGGTCAGCAGGAGATGGGTGTTGATCCACACCGCGCCGAAGTCGAGGTCGCGGGAGACCCGCATGGCCGTGGCGTGGTCGAGGGTCCACACGCTGGAGGCGAGCGCGTAGTTGACATCGTTCGCGAGCGTGACCGCGTGCTCCTCCGACGTGAAGGGCTGCACCGTGATCACCGGGCCGAACGTTTCCTCCTGCACGATCGCGTCCGTTTGGCGCACCTGAGTGACGACTGTGGGCTCGAAAAAGAAGCCCTCGGTGCCGACCTGGTGTCCGCCGGTGGCAATGACAGCGTGGTCGGGCAGGGCCGCGACCTTGCGCGAGACGTCGCCGAAATGGTTGACGTTGTTGAGCGGCCCGAAGTAGTTGTCGGCGTCGTCGGCCGACCCGGTAGTGCGGCTGCGGGCCTCGGCGACGAGTGCGTCGACGAACTCGTCATGGATGGACTCGTGCACGAGCACTCGCGTGATGGCCGTGCAGTCCTGCCCGGCGTTATAGAAGGAGAAGTCGGCGATGGCGGCGGCGGTCACGCTGACGTCGACGCCGGCGAAGACCAGGGCCGGCGCCTTGCCGCCGAGCTCGAGATGGGCCCGCTTGAGCGTCTTCGCGGCGCCGGCGGCGACGGCCATACCGGCCCGCACGCTGCCAGTGATCGAGACCAGGCCGGGTACCGGATGCTCGACGATCGCGGCCCCGGTGCCGCCGTTGCCGAGCACGATGTTGATCACGCCGTCGGGGAGGATGCCCTGGCTGATCCGGGCGAGTTCGAGGGTCGACTCCGGGGTGGTGTCGCTGGGCTTGAGCACGAGGGTGTTGCCGGCCGCCAGCGCGGGGCCGATCTTCCAGATGGCCATCAGGAAGGGGAAGTTCCACGGGGTGACCTGCCCGACCACGCCGATCGGTTCGCGGCGTACCCAGGAGGTCATGCCGGGCAGATATTCACCGGCGGACTTGCCCTCGAGCAGTCGGGCGGCACCGGCGAAGAAGCGCAGCTGATCGGCGCCGGCCGCGACCTCGTCAACGGCGATCGTGGCGCGAGGTTGGCCCGTGTTGCGGTGCTGGGCCTCCACGATGGCGTCGCTCTCGGCATCGATCGCGTCGGCGAGGCGCAGCAGCGCGCGCTGCCGCTCGGCGGGAGTGGTGCGGCCCCAGGTGCGGAAGGCGGTCTTCGCGGCGGTCATCGCGTCGTCGACGTCGGCCGCGGTGGAGACCGGGGCCCGGGCAACCCGGCGTCCCGTTGTGGGATCGACGATGTCGAGCAGCTCGGTGCCGGAGGGAGTGACAAAGCGGCCGTTGATGAAGTTTTTAAGGGTGGGGGTGGCCACGGGCCTGATCCTCTGCGCTGAGTGTAGAAACGGGTCTTTTGTTCGGTAAGTATGGCATCCGACAGAGGAATTCGGATACCCGGACGAAAACTGGGTCGTGATGGGGCTGCCGCCGTAGCACCGCCGAGTTGTCTCCGGACCGCTGGCGCGTTTTCTCGATGTCCCCTAAACTTGAGTCCAACAGGCTCAGCTTTTTGCCGACCTGCGACGAGAGCGGCCGGCCCGAGAGAGGATCTTCCGATGCAAGCAGGTCAGCAACCGCCCCAGGAAGAAGCGAAGACGGCGTTGGAGCAGTACGGTGTCAACCTCACCGAGATCGCCCGGACCGGCAAGCTTGACCCGGTGATCGGGCGGGACGCGGAGATTCGGCGGGTCAGTCAGGTACTCACCCGCCGCACCAAGAACAACCCGGTGCTGATCGGTGAACCCGGCGTGGGCAAGACCGCCGTTGTGGAGGGACTGGCCCAGCGCATCGTGGCCGGCGATGTGGCCGACTCCCTCAAGGGCAAGCAGCTGGTCTCCCTCGACCTGGCGGCCCTGGTGGCGGGGGCCAAGTATCGCGGCGAGTTCGAGGAGCGGCTCAAGGCCGTGCTCAAGGAAATCAACGACGCGAAGGGGCAGATCATTACGTTCGTCGACGAGCTGCACACCCTGATGGGTGCCGGCGGCGGCGAAGGGTCCGTGGCGGCCTCCAACATGCTCAAGCCCATGCTCGCCCGCGGCGAGTTGCGCCTGATCGGTGCGACCACGCTCAACGAGTACCGCGAATTCATCGAGAAGGATGCCGCCCTCGAGCGCCGGTTCCAACCGGTGCTGGTCGACGAGCCCAGTGCGGAAGACACTGTGGCCATCCTGCGCGGGCTCAAGGAGCGCTACGAGGCCCACCATAAGGTGTCGATCGCGGACTCGGCGCTGGTGGCCGCGGTCTCCCTTTCCAACCGGTACATCACCGCCCGCCAGCTGCCGGACAAGGCCATCGACCTGATCGACGAGGCGGCCAGCCGGCTGCGGATGGAGATCGACTCCGCTCCCGTGGAAATCGACGAACTGCGTCGCAGGGTGCAGAGACTGGAGTTGGAAGAGCTCGCGCTGAAAAAAGAGAAGGACGACGCCTCTAAGGCTCGCCTGGGGAAGTTGCGTGCTGACCTTGCCGAATACACGGTGGCCCTTGCTGAGCTGCAGGACCGCTGGGACAAGGAGCGTTCCTCGCTCAACCGGATCGGCGATCTGAGGAAGCGCTTGGTGAGCACCCGCAGCCAGGCCGAGGTGGCCGAGCGCGAGGGCAACCTGGAGAAGGCGTCCAGGCTGCTCTACGGCGACATCCCGGTGATCGAACGGGAACTCGCCGAAGCGGAGCAGACCGAGCAGGATGGGCCGCGGATGGTCGGTGACCAGGTCACCGCGGAGGACATCGCCGCCGTGGTCGCGATGTGGACCGGCATCCCGGTAGGGCGGCTGCTGCAGGGCGAGACGGAGAAGCTGCTGAACCTCGAGGGTGAGCTCGGGCACCGCTTGGTCGGGCAGAAGCAGGCCGTGCGCGCGGTCGCCGACGCCGTGCGCCGCAGCCGGGCCGGCATCTCCGACCCGGACCGGCCGACCGGTTCGTTCCTCTTCCTCGGGCCGACCGGCGTGGGCAAGACGGAGCTGGCGAAGGCGCTCGCCGAGTTCCTCTTCGACGACGAAAAGGCGATGGTGCGCATCGACATGAGCGAGTACGGGGAAAAGTTTTCCGTGTCCCGTCTGGTCGGGGCTCCTCCCGGCTATATCGGCTACGAGCAGGGCGGGCAGCTGACCGAGGCCGTGCGCCGCCGCCCGTATTCGGTGATTTTGTTCGACGAGGTGGAGAAGGCGCATCCGGAGGTCTTCGATGTCTTGCTGCAGGTGCTCGACGACGGCCGGCTCACGGATGGCCAGGGCCGCACCGTGGACTTCCGCAACACGATCCTGGTGCTGACCTCGAACCTCGGGTCGGCGTTCCTGATCGACCCGGTGCTCAGCCGGGACGAGAAGGAGGCGGCCGTGCAGGCACTCGTGCGCAAGACGTTCAAGCCCGAGTTCGTCAACCGTCTCGACGACATCGTCGTGTTCGAATCGCTGTCGATGGAGGACCTCGGCCAGATCGTCGGGCTGCTCGTTGACCGGTTGGAAAAGCGGCTGATCGAGCGGCGGCTCGAGCTGGGCGTGACCCCGGATGCCCGCACCTGGCTGGCGGAACGCGGCTATGACCCGATCTACGGTGCGCGCCCGCTGCGGCGGTTGATGCAGACCGAGATCGACGACAGGTTGGCGACCGCGATCCTGTCGGGCGCCGTGCGGGACGGCGAGACGGTGCGGGTGGACCTGGCGCCGGACGGGGAATCGCTCAGCGTCGCATCCGCCCCGTTGCTGGTCGTGGACCCGGCCGACCTCGACGACGACGCGCTGCTGTAGTTCTGTCCGTCGCCGGATTTCGCGTTTAGCGGAATTCGGCGGGAATACGACGGAACGGGCCCCCTGCCCCGGTGACGGTCAGGGGGGCTGGCATAGGGTCGAAGCATGCGTGCAACAGTGATTTACGGGGAACGGGACATCCGCCTCGAAGAAGTATCCGATCCGATTCTCTCCACCGGCGGTGACGCCATCGTGCGCGTCGTCGCAGCCTGCGTCTGCGGCTCAGATCTCTGGCCCTACCGCGGCATCCATCCCACCGAGGAGCCGAAACGAATCGGCCACGAGTTCGTCGGCATCGTCGAGGAAATCGGCGCCGACGTCAGCCGGGTCAAGGTCGGCGACTTCGTCATCGCGCCGTTCTACGACTGCGATAACACGTGCATCAACTGCCAGAACGGCACCAGCACCTCCTGCCTGAACGGCGGCTGGTGGGGCTCGGACGACCAGCTCGGCGGCTTCGCCGACGGCGCCCAGGGCGAGAAAGTGCGCGTGCCGCACGCCGACGGGTCGCTCGTTGCGACGCCGACCGTGCCCACCGATGCCCAGGTTCCCGGTCTCCTGACCCTCGCCGACGTCATGGGCACCGGCCACCACGCCGCGGTCTCCGCCGGTGTGACCGCGGGCAGCACGGTCGTCGTCGTCGGCGACGGCGCGGTCGGCCTCTGCGCCATCATCGCGGCCAAGCGGCTCGGGGCCTCCCGGATCGTGGCCATGTCGCGTCACCCCGAACGGCAGATCGTGGCCCGCGAGTTCGGCGCGACCGAGATCGTCGAGGAGCGCGGCGAGGCCGGCGTGGCCCGCATCCGTGAGCTGTTCGACGGCATCGGCGCGGACTGCGTGCTCGAGTGCGTCGGCACCAAGGAGTCGATGGAGCAGGCCATCGCGTCGGCCCGTCCCGGCGGAATGGTCGGCTACGTGGGCGTGCCCACCGGCGGGCCGATCGAGGTTAGCCCGCTGTTCGGGCGGAACGTGGGCCTGAACGGCGGCGTCGCATCTGTTCGCGGCTACGTCGAAGAGTTGCTGCCGGAGGTGCTCTCGGGTGCCATCAACCCCGGCCGCGTGTTCGACCTGCAGCTGCCGCTGGCCGAGGTTGCCGAGGCCTACGCCGCCATGGACGAGCGCCGGGCCATCAAGGTGATGCTGCTCCCGTAGGCACGGAGATCACACGTGTCGGGAGGGGGATCTCGACGGGCTCGATCACCGCGACGGGCAGGGTCACCGCGGCCGGCTTCGGCGCTTCCAGCAGTAGTCGACGGGCCGTGAGGCCGATGACGGCACTGTAGGTGGGGTAGGCGAAGCGCACCCGGGCCAGAGTGGCGACGTCGACGCCGGCGGCCATTGCCGTCGTCACGGATTGGATCACTTCGACCGCGTTCTCCCCGGTGGCATGGGCGCCGAGGATCAGCTCCCGCCGCCGGTCGGCGATCAGCTTGAGGAAGCCAGGTTCCCGGCCGTCGATCACAGCGCGGTCGAGTTCGGCGTAGGGCACTGTCGCGACGACGCAGTGCGGGTCGCGAGCCCTGGCCTCCTCCTCGGTGAAGCCCACGCCCGCGTAGTCGGGGTCGGTGAAACCGCCGGCCGGGAGCAGGTGGTGCGGCGTTCTGCGATTGGCGCCCAGCACCGCGTTCTCGGCCGCGGCCTCGCCCTCGAATTGGGCCGCCTGTACGAGCATGTCCCGGCCGTTCGCGTCGCCGACCGCGAAAATATGGGGCACGACACTCCGGAAGTACTGGTCCACCGGGATGGCGGAACGTTCGATGGTGATGCCAGCCCGGTCGAGCCCGAGGTCGTCGACATCCGCCGGCCAACCGGTGGACATAATGACGGCGTCGAAGGCGGAAGACTGTTCCGTTCCTTTTTCGCGCCAGGACAGGGTGAGGGTTCCGTCGGCGTCCGGCTCGATCGCCGTCACCGCTTCGATGCCCGTGTGCACGGCCACGCCCTGCTCGCGGAACGCCGCCGAGACCGTGGCGGAGATGTCAGAATCCGACGCCATCAGGATGCGTGGTGCCACATCGAGCACGGTCACGTCGGAGCCGAAGGAGCTGAACACCGTGACCAACTGGGCGCCGGTGTTTCCGGCGCCGATCACGGCTACCCGTCGGGGCAGCGACGGCAGCTTCAGAATGTCTTCCGGGACCGTCGCCAAGTGCGCCCCCGGCACGGCGAGTCGCCGAGAATGCCCGCCGACGCAGACCAGGAACGTGGCGGCGGTGAGGATGCGGCCGGTGTCCAGGACCACGGAATGCGGGTCGATGAATCGCGCCCGACCTTCCAGAACCAGTTCGATTCCGGCGGCCGCGAACCTCTCGGCCTCGCTCTTGATCGAGCGCACCTTGTTCACCCGCGACTGCACCCGGTCTCCCATGGTGGCCCAGTCGATGACGGGGTCGTTGACTACGATCCCGTAGGTATCTGCCGCGCGCACCTCGCGCATCAGGCGCGCCGCCTTGGCGAGCACCCTCGTCGGCACGCACCCCGTGTTCACGCAGGTCCCGCCGAGCTGGTCGGCCTCCGCCACGGCGACCCGGGCTCCCAGTTCGGCGGCACGGAGCGCCGCGGCCGTTCCCGCCGGCCCCGCGCCGATGATGACGACATCAAAGTGATTTGGGGTGTGTTCGGTCATCGTGGTCTCCACCGGTGTTCACTGCTGGGAGCAGCCGGGCGCGTTGCCGGGAAAAATAGTCGAATCATGTTTGTACCTGACGGGGCTGTGGAGTTACTGTGTCGGGGCGGGCTCTTGCTGCTGGTCGTTGACTAGTTGTTGACCAGTTGTTGACCAGTCGTTGACCAGGAGAAGCTCGACGAGAGGCTTGCGGGTGCGCGGGGCGGACTCGCGTTCGAGTAGCTCGGGGGAGAGCAGGGAGACGTCGCCGAGCACGCCGAGGGCGGTGCCGTCGAAGCCGCCGAGCTGGTGGGTGTGCAGTCCCTCGTGCTGGGCCTGGATCGTCAGATGGGCGACGGCCTGACCCAGGTCGTAGCGGGCCCACGGGTTCTCGCGGGTCACGTCGATCGGCAGGGTGGCGACGTTGACGATCAGCACGGAGGCGGCATTCGCCCCCGCCTTGTTGAAGCCCATCAGCGTCTCATGGATCTTCGCGAAGCTGTCCGAGCCGCGGCGGGCGACGATGAAGCGGGTCGGCTGCATATTGCTGGCCGAGGGAGCCCAACGGGCGGCCTCGAGCACGGTGGTCAGAGTGGCTTCGTCAACGAGGGCCGTCGGGCAGAAGCCGCGGGGGCTCCAGCGCCCGGCGAGCACGGGGAGGAGGGGCGACGCCGTGTGGGCGCCGCGGCTGAGGGTGTTGGTGATGAGGTTCGTGGGCCCATCTTTCGCCAGAGTCTGGCTGGGATGGCGGGGCAACGCTGACCCATCCACTCCAACGCGGGCGGCGGCACACTATTCCGCTACCACCTGCCGCTGCGGTATACGCATCGCCGAAGCATCTCACGAGCGGGTAAGCGTCGGAATGCGGCGTCGAAACCGACGCTCTACCCGCTCTCGCGGCTACTCCTTGATCAAGCCGGCTCGCACCTCGCGGCGCAGCACCTTGCCGATCAGCGACCGGGGCAGCTCGTCGACCTCCACGACGGTGCGGGGCACCTTGTAGGCGGAGAGCCGGGTGCGGCAATACGTGCGGATGGCGTCGACGTCGAGGGTGGCCCCCGCCGCCAACACGACCGCGGCGGCGACGTCTTCGCCGCCGTTCGCGCTCGGCAGCCCGACGACGGCGGCGTCGGCGACATCCGGATGCGACAAAAGAGCGGCCTCGACCTCGGAGGGCGCCACATTGAAGCCGCCGGTGATGATGAGTTCTTTGATACGGTCGACGACCGTGACGAAGCCGTCGGAGGAGACGCGGACGATGTCGCCGGTGCGCAGCCAGCCTCCATCGAGAAGGGTCTTGGCGGTCTCGGTCGGCTGGTCCCAGTAGCCGGAAGAGACCTGTGGGCCACGGATGAGTAGCTCACCTTCCTCTTCGATCCCGCGGTTCACGGTCGGGTCGTCCGGGTCCACCACGCGGATCTCGGTGCTCGGGAACGGCACGCCCACCGTGCCGGGGCGCCGGCTCGGGCCCATCGGGTTGCCGACAGCGATCGGCGAGGCCTCGGTCATGCCGTAGCCCTCGACCAACAGCCCGCCGGTGGCGGCCTCCCAGCGTTCCACGATCGACACCGGCAGGCTCATCGCGCCCGAGATGGCGTAACGGATGCTGCGCAGGCTTACATTCTTCGCCGTCGCGGCCTTCACGAGCCGGTCATAGATCGGCGGGACGGCCGGCATGAATGTGGGTGGGGTGCGCCGGGCCGCATCGAGCAGCAGTCCCTCGTCGAACTTGGGAAACAGCACGAGCCGGGCGCCGGTGGCCATCGCGAACGTCAGACAGAGGGTCAGGCCGTAGGCGTGGAACATGGGCAGGACCGCGTAGAAGACCTCCTCGCCAGGGCGCAGCCCCTGCACCCAGGCCTCGCCCTGCAGGGCGTTCGAGCGCAGGTTGAAGTGGCTGAGGATGGCACCCTTCGGGGTGCCGGTGGTGCCGCTGGTGTATTGGAGCGCGGCGGTGTCGGTGACCTTCGGGCGCGGGTGGCCGGGGCGCAGCTTGCGTGAGCCGACGATGCCGGACCAGCTGAAGGCATCCTTGCCCAGCGGGCCCGAGGTCAGGGCGTCTCGCGACTCGCGGGCTTTAGCGATCGGCAGCTTGAGCAGGAGCCGCTTGGTGAGCGGCATCGCTTCCGTCAGGTTCACCGCGATCACGGTGCGCAGGCCCAGGTCGGCGGGGAAATCGGTGACGGTCTGGTAGATCTTGTCCCAAACGATGGCGACGCGGGCGCCGTGGTCTTCAAACTGGTGTCGGAGTTCACGTTCGGTGTAGAGCGGGTTGTGCTCGACGACGATCGCGCCCAGGCGTAGCACGGCGTAGAAAGCCACCACGTGCTGAGGGCAGTTCGGCAGCACAAGGGCCACCCGGTCGCCGGGTTTGACGCCGAGGCGCAGGAGGCCGTTTGCAGCCCGAGAGATCTGCTCGCCGAGCTCGGCGTAGGTGGTGGTGGCGCCGAAGAAGTCGAGGGCCACGCTGGGGCCGAACCGGCGCGCCGAGGTCTCGATCATGTCGGAGAGCGTGTCGGTCGGTTCCTGGATGGTACTCGGAACGCCGGGGGCGTAGGAGCCGAGCCAGGGTTTATTCTCGAAGACGTTCATCGGGCGGCCAGTTCTCTGATCAGGGCCGCGACGAATGCGTCGATGTCGGCCTCCTCGGTGTCGAAGCCGCACATCCAGCGCACCTCGTTGGTCGCGGGGTCCCAATCGTAGAACCGGAAGTGCCCGCGCAGGCGATCGGCCACGCCGGGGGGCAGGATCGCGAAGATCGCGTTGGCCTGAGTGTTCTGGGTGAAGGACAAGCCCTCGATCTCGCCGGCGGCGATACCGGTCTCGAGGGCGTGGCGCATCCGTGTGGCCATGGCGTTGGCGTGGCCGGCGTTTCGCTGCCAGAGGTCGCCGCCGAGCAGCGCGATCAGCTGGGCCGAGATGAAGCGCATCTTCGAGGCCAGCTGCATGTTCAGTTTGCGCAGGTAGAGCAGGCCCGCGGATGCCTCAGGGTTCAGGACCACGACGCACTCGCCGTACATCATGCCGTTCTTGGTGCCGCCGAAGCTGAGCACGTCGACGCCGGCGTCACGGGTGAAGGTGCGGAACGGCAGGCCCAGCGAGGTGGCGGCGTTGGACAGGCGGGCGCCGTCCATGTGCAGCTTCATGCCGTGGGCGTGTGCGTGGTCGGCGATGGCCCGCACCTCGTCGACCGTGTACGCGGTGCCGAGCTCGGTGGTCTGGGTGATCGACACCACGAGCGGTTGGGCGCGGTGTTCGTCGCCCCAGCCCCAGGCCTGCTGGTCGATCAGTGCGGGGGTGAGTTTGCCGTCGGGGGTGTCGACGGTGAGGAGCTTAATGCCGGCCACCTTTTCGGGGGCGCCCGCCTCATCCGTGTTGATATGAGCGGTGGATGCGCAGATCACGGCGCCCCAGCGCGGCAGCATCGACTGCAGGCCGATCACATTGGCGCCGGTGCCGTTGAAGACCGGGAAGGCTTCGACGCCCGCGCCGAAGTGTTCGGTGAAGACCTGCTGCAGCCGGGCAGTGTAGACGTCTTCGCCGTAGGCGATCTGGTGCGCGCCGTTGGCGGCGACGATCGCCTCGAGAATCTCGGGGTGCACCCCGGAGTAGTTGTCGGATGCGAACCCGCGCGAAGAAAGGTCATGGAGTTGAGTCACCCCTCCATCTTCGCGCATCCGTCTGCTCCGCTTCTGTGCGCTCGGTGTGCGAATTCGACGGAGATTTTGCGTTGAAACGGTGATTTCGGGCCGAAACCGGCCCGTGGGAGCAAAATCACCGTCGAATTGGTTCGGGGCAGGGTTCAGGTTCGGGGCCGGGATCGGGCTGGCGGGGCGGCAGGTCAGCCGCGCAGGGCCTGGCGCAACGTAACGCGGGCGCCCATCCGCAGCAGGGAGTTCGAGTAGATGCGGGAGCCCAGCAGGATGACCACGGCCGTCGAGGCGAGCAGGATGGCCAGCGAGAGCAGCGGCTCCCACCAGGCGGCCGTGCCGAGGAAGATGCGCATCGGCATGCCGACCGGGGCCGAGAACGGGATGTAGGACATGACGGCGAGCACGGTGGGGTTGTCGTTGAAAAAGATCACCAGAAAATAGGGAATCATCACGAGGAACAGCACGGGCGAGGTGGCCGAGCCCACGTCTTCCTGGCGGGAGACCATCGACGCGGTCGCGGCGAACAGCGCCGCAAGCATGACGAAGCCGAACGCGAAGAACACGGCGAACCAGACGATCGACGGCCCCACGGTGCCCAGCAACCCGAACTGGCCGGTCGTGGCCATGCCGATCGCCACCAGCAGGCCGATCGCCACGATCTGCCCGAAGGCCATGATGCTGTTGCCCACCACCTTGCCGCCGAGCAGGGCGCGCACCGGGATGGTGGTCATCAGGATCTCGACGACCCGGGTCTGCTTCTCCTCGACGACGCTCTGCGCGATGGTCGAGCCGAACGTGATCGCCGACATGAAGAAGACCAGCCCGAAGCCCAGGGAGACGAGGTAGACGAGGCCACCGCTCTGCCGCGATGTCGGCTCGAGCAGGCTCACCGCGGGGGTGACGCTCAGGGCCGCGAGCACACCCACCGGCGGGGAGTCGAGGGCGATGACGCGCACGCCGAGCAGGGCATCCGCCCGGGTGGACGGAACGACCGCCGCGGAGACGGTGCCGTCCCGCACCAGGGACTCGGCAGCGCCGATGTCATCGGCCTTCACCATCGTGAACGACTCGGTCTGCTCGACGACCTGAGCGGCGGACCCCACGACGGCCACCTTCGGCATGGTCAGGTTCTGACTCGCAATACTGCCGGCGACGACGGAACCGACCGAGATGAGCAGCAGGATGCCGGTTGAGATCAGGAAGGCCTTGCTGCGCAGCCGGGCCATGATCTCGCGGGTCGCGACAAGCCACACACTCCGGGCGAAGCTCGGCGCCGGATACCGGGGGCGAACCTGCGGGCGTCTGATGTGTGGCGTGCCGGCGCGGTCGTTCCAGATGGTGCTCACTGCACGATCTCCTTGAAGATGGTGGCGAGGCTGGGCCGCTGCTGGCTGAACTGTGTCACCGGGGCCCGGGTGAGGGCCTGGCGCAGAACGGACTGGCTGGCGGCATCCGTTTCGGCTTCGAACACGGCGACACCCCCGGAGAGGTCGAGCACGGAGATGCCGGGCACGGTGTGGATCCACTCAGCGTCGGCCGCGGTGCGCAATTCGAACCGGGGGCTGCTGTGCTGCTCGCGCAGCCGCTCTCGGGGGCCGTTGGCCCGGATCTCGCCGTCGGCGATGATGACGACGTCGTCGCAGAGGCGCTCGACGATGTCGAGCTGGTGCGAGGAGAACAGCACCGGCGCGCCCTGGGCGGCGAAGCCGGAGAGCACGCTCATGACCACTTCCACCGCGAGCGGGTCAAGGCCGGAGAACGGCTCGTCGAGCACGAGGAACTCCGGGTCGTGCACGAGCGCGGCCGCGATCTGGGCGCGCTGCTGGTTGCCGAGCGAGAGAGACTGCACCAGGTCACCGGCCCGCTCGCCGAGGCCGAGCCGGTCGAGCAACTCGGCGGTGTTGCGGCGGGCGGATGCCGGGCCCAACCCGTGCAGGCGGGCCAGGTAGACGAGATGCTCGCCCACCTTCATCTTCGGGTAGAGGCCGCGCTCCTCCGGCATGTAGCCGAAGCGGCGGCGGTCGTCGCTGGTCAGCGGAACGCCGTCTTGCAGCACGGTGCCGGAGTCGGCCGACAGCACCCCCAGGATGATCCGCATGGTGGTTGTCTTGCCGGCGCCGTTCGCACCGACGAAGCCGGTCAGGCGTCCGCTCTCGACGCCGAAACTCACGTCGGTCAGCACCTGCCGGGTGCCATAACGCTTGTTTATGGTCCTGATGTCGAGCATGCCCACCCCTCTGTAGCCTGGTTCCACGCTAGCGCGCCGCGGGGTGCCGACGTCGGGTTCAGGGGGCCAAAAGCACGCGAGAAGTGTTGACGGATGCCGCCGACGCGTCCCACAGGCCGACCACCGCGGTCGCAAGTGCGGTTTCCAGCCCGGCGAGGGCACGCACGACGAAGATGACCGCCGCGGCATCCGCGCCTGCTTTCGCGAAGCCCTGACCGACCGCGCGGGTCCAGGTCTCGGCGGCGGCCTTCGCGGCGGCGTAGTTCGCGCCGCCCGGGGCCGGCTTGTCGACCGACACCGACGACACGATCGCCAGGCGCCCGGCCGGCGAGGCCAGCAGGTCGTCGTTGAACGCGCGGGTGGTGTTGCGCAGCGTGGCGACGACGTGCGCGTGCAGGAAATCCCAGTCCCCGTCGGACTGGCCGGCCAGCCCTCCGCCGCCGCGCCAGCCGCCGACCAGGTGGATCAGGCCGTCGATCGGACCGTGCTCGCCGTGCACGGCGTCGGCCAGGGCCGTGACCTGGGCGAAGTCGCCGAGGTCGCAGACATAGGTTGCGGCACCGGGAACCTCGGCGCGGAAGCCGTGCAGGCGCTCGGCGTTGGTGCCGACCGCGATCACGTGCGCGCCGGCATCCGTCAGCGCGGTGGCCACGGCGCGGCCGGCCGCGCTGGTCGCACCGGCGATGAGCACGGTGCGACCAGCGACGGCCCTGCCTGCGGTGTCAGTCACGCCCGGTGAGCCCGGCCGTCGACTCGATCACGGGCTTCATCTTCTTGTCGAGCGCCTCGAAGAACATCGACAGCGGGAACTCGTCGTCCAGAACAAGGTCGGTGTAGCCCTTCGGTGCGCCAGCAAGCACGTCCAGCGGCAGGCCGCGAGCCCACTGCGACGCCGGGTTCGGCGTGAGCGTCTCCGCGATCATGTCGTAGGCGGCCAGCCAGTGGGCCTTCTTCGGCCGGTCGATCGACGCCCAGTAGAGGTCGTCGATTCGCTTGCCCAGCGCGATGACCACGTCGGGCACGGCTTCCCAGTCGAAGGTGAGCCGGGTGTCGGTCCAGTGCAGCACGTGGTGCTGGTGCATCCACGCGAAGAGCAGCTGCCCGCCCAGCCCGTCGTAGTTCCGCACCCGGGTGCCGCTGATCGAGAATCGGAAGATCCGGTCGAAGATCACGGCGTACTGCACGAGTTTCGCGTGCCGGCGTGCTTCCGGGCTGGCGTTCTCGTCGCGTTCGATCGTGACCGATTCGCGGAACGCGGTCAGGTCGCAGCGCAGTTCCTCCAGGGAGTAGAGGAAGAACGGCATCCGCTGCTTGATCATGAACGGGTCGAATGGAAGGTCGCCGCGCATGTGCGTGCGGTCGTGGATGAGGTCCCACATGACGAAGGTTTCCTCGGTCAGGTGCTGGTCGTCGAGCAGCGCCGCCGCATCGGCAGGCAGTTCGAGACGCGTGATCTCGGCGGCCGCGCGCACGACCCGGCGGAACCGGGCAGCTTCGCGGTCGGCGAAGATCGCACCCCAGGTGAAGGAGGGGATCTGGCGCATGGCGACGGTCTCGGGGAATAAAACGGCCGAGTTGGTGTCGTAGCCGGGCGTGAAATCGAGGAAACGGATCGGCATGAACAGCTCGTTCGTGTACTCCTGCTCGAGCTCGTCGATGAATTCCGGCCAGATCACCTCGATCAGCACGGCCTCGACAAAGCGGTTCGCGCTGCCGTTCTGCGTGTACATCGGGAACACGACCAGGTGACGGATGCCGTCGGCCCGCTGCTGCTGCGGCTGGAACGCCATCAGGGAGTCGAAGAAGTCCGGCACGCCGAAGCCCTCGGTGCTCCAGCGGGTGAAGTCCCGAGTCACGGCCGCGAGGTAGGCGGCGTCGTGCGGGAACAGCGGGGCGAGCTCGTCGATGGCGGCGGCGATCACGCCGACGTGCGCCGCGGCATCCGCGTGGTCGGCGGCGACGGGGATGGAGCCGTCCTGCGCCTGGCTGGCCTGAAGCGAGGTGGCCGCGGACTTGAGCCGGAGCCAGGCCGGGCTTGTGACCGGGTTGGCGGCGGTGACGGCATCCTCGAGAACCTCGGGCTCACCGACCAGTGCATCGTGCGCAACGTAATTCGACATGGGAACCTCCGTTCTTCGTGAGTGCCGCGGTCGCGGCGGGGTCGTTCGTGGTGGTGCTGGGTGGTGCCGGTGGTGCCATTTGGCGCCACGGTCCAGAGTAGCGGGAGGGTGCGGGCGTTTTCTTGCCATATCTCGCAACGAATCGCCGTGTTCCGACCCTCCGGTCGTCGAAAGCCCCCGTTCCGGTTGAAAGTGTGCGTTGTTCCGGTCATTCTCCGAGAATCGCCCATTGTGCCGAGTGCCGCCCTTCCGGCGGTGATTGTGGGCGCACACGGAGCTTTCGGTCTCAGCGGCGCGAGAGGGCGGTGCACGAGAACCGGCTGCCCGGGTCTCGACAGGCTGGGCCACCGGATGGCTCGACCGCGGGGGTGGCCTGCGCTATCGTCGAGGCGACCATGCAGCGACCATGCAGCGAGGAGCGCCGCCGATGAACTTTGACGAGGTGATCTCGGCGGTCGTGCGGATCGTCGAGGCGGCCGGTGCAGCCATCATGGTGCTCGGCGGCGCGGCCGCGATGATCGCTGCGGTGCCGACCGCGCTGCGGGCCGACACCCGGCAGCGGGCCTATGAGAAGTTGCGCCGCAATCTGGGCCGGGCCATCCTGCTCGGGCTCGAAGTGCTGATCATCGCCGATATCATCCGCACGATCCTGGTGGATCCGACCCCGCAGAGCGTGCTGGTGCTCGGCGCGATCGTGGTGATCCGGGTGCTGCTCAGCTTCTCGCTTGAGGTGGAGATGGACGGCATCTGGCCCTGGTCCCGCTGGCGCCTCGCCGCGAACAAGGGCGGCACGCCGAACCTCAAGTAGCGCTCGAAACGACACGTTCCTGGGGCGGGCGCCGCCGCGCACCCTTCAAACCTGACGGTTCACCGAACAGCGTCAGGTGCGTCGGGGGCATCGGCAGTCGACTGGGCCGGCGGAGAGACGGCCCGCAACCGCCAGAGCGACGTCACTTCCTTCGACCGGGCGGCGTGCAGGGGATCGGACGCGTCGGCGGCGCGGCCGTGCACGGGTTTGGCGTCCAGGCGGGCGACGACCTCGAGGCCCGCGTCCTCGATCAGGTCGAGGAGTTCGCCGCGGGAGCGCAACCCGAGGTGCTCGGCGATGTCGGAGAGCACGAGCCAGCCCTCCCCGGCCGCCTGGAGGTGGTCGGCCAGCCCGGCCAGGAAGCCCCGCAACATCCGGCTGTCGGGGTCGTAGACGGCGAAGTCGGTGGCGGTGACGGCGGACGCGGGAATCCACGGCGGGTTGCAGACCACGAGGTCGGCGCGGCCGGCGGGGAACAGATCGGCCTTGATGATCTCGACCGCACCGGCCAGCCCGAGCCGCCCGATGTTCGCGCGCGCGCAGGTCAGCGCCCGTGGCTCCTGGTCGGTGCCGACCACGTGACGGATGCCGCGTCGCGCCAGCACCGCAGCGAGCACCCCGGTGCCCGTGCCGATGTCGAACGCGGTGGCGGTCCCGGCGATCGAGCCGGCCTCAGCCGCAGAACCTCCGGCCCAGGCTGCCGGCAGCGGGGCCGTGTTCACCAGGTCGAGGTATTCGCCGCGCACGGGCGAGAACACCCCGTAGTGCGGGTGGATGCGGGCGCCGAGCACGGGTACGTCGACCCCGGTCGTGCGCCACTCGTGCGCCCCGATGACGCCGAGGAGCTCGCGCAGGGCGGTGACCGAGGCATCCGTCGCCGGGCCGTAGGTCTCGGTGCAGGCCTGGCGCACGTCGGGCGCGCGGCGGAGCGGAACGGTGTAGTCGGCGTCGAGCGGCACGAACACCAGGCCGAGCAGCCGGGAGCGGCGCAGCGCCTCGGAGCGGTAGTGCCGGAAAGCGGCGGCCAGGTCGGTGGTGGGCGCGTGCCGGCCGTGGTCGATGCGGCGGGCGAGGGCGCTGAGCAACTGGCGGGCGCCCAGGAAGTCGCCGCGCCAGAGCATGCCGGTGCCAGCCTTCGCGTGGCGGTAGGCGGCATCCGCGGTCATCGTGTCGTCGGCGATGACGACGCGTTCCGGCGGCGCCCAACCGCTCTCCGAGTGCCAGAGGGCCGACCGAGTCCGCCCGGCCTCCGCCCAGGTGATGCGGGCGGGCCTGGTCGCCGTGTTCGTGCTGGTCATGGGTTCCATCTTTGCGCGGGTGGGGTGGGGTGGGCGTGCCGGGGCCGGCGGGAGAGCACGGGGTGCGGCCCGATCAACGCAGCGCGGGCATGACCTCGCGTTCGAAGAGTTCCAGACCCGAGCGGTCGTAGGCGGCCTCCGGGAAGTAGTGGATGGCGTAACCGAGGCCGCGTGCCTTCATGCCGTTCAGGCGCTCGACGACCTGTTCCGGTGTGCCGACGCACTGCGCCTCGCCGCTGCGGTACTCGGCCATGAATGCCGCCGCGCCCTCCGAACCGAGGTAGGGGGTGACCCGGGCCTCGATGGCGTCGAGACGGTCGGCGACCTCGGCCTCCGTCGCCGCGATCACGGTGTTGTAGTTCGCCGAGCGGGTGATCGCGCCGAAATCGGTGCCTTCCGCCATGCAGTGCGCCTCGAGCAACTCGCTCTTGTGCGAGAAGCCCTCGGGGGAGCCGTCGAAGTTCGTGTAGTTCGCGTACTTCGCCGCGATCTTGAGGGTGACCTTCTCGCCGCCGCCGGCGATCCAGACCGGGATGCCTCCGTCCTGCAGTGGTAGCGGCCGCACGATGGCGCCGTCCACCTGGTAGTGCTGTCCGTCGAGGGTGGCCTTACCGGTGGCCCAGGCCTGGCGCATGATCTGCACGCCCTCGTCGAGGCGTGCGAGGCGCTCGCCGGCGCGCGGGAAGCCATAGCCGTAAGCGCGCCATTCGTGCTCGTACCAGCCGGCGCCGATGCCCATCTCGACGCGTCCGCCGGAGATGATGTCGATGGTCGAGGCGACCTTCGCGAGGTAGGCCGGGTTGCGGTAGCTGATGCAGGTGCACATCTGGCCGAGGCGCACCCGTGTCGTGGTGGCGGCGAACGCGCTCATCAGCGTCCAGGCTTCGTGGGTGGCCTCCTCGCTCGGCACCGGCACGGTGTGGAAGTGGTCGTACACCCAGATCGACTCCCACTCGCCGGCGTCGGCGTGCGCGGCGAGGCCGCTCATGGTCGCCCACTGTTCGACGGGATCGATGTCGACCAGGTCGTGACGCCAGCCCTGAGGTATGAAGAGTCCGAATCGCATGGTTTCGAGCCTACGCGGGGGTAGCGGATGCTGCGTCCTGCGCCCTGCAGTTGCAGCTGGTGCCCGGGACCGGGAAGATCAACACCATGAAGTTCGTTCTGGCCCCCGACTCGTTCAAGGAATCCATGTCGGCCGTCGAGGCCGCCACGGCCCTGGAGCGCGGCATCCGTTCCGTCTTCCCCGGCGCCGAGTGCGTGCGGGTGCCGATGGCCGACGGCGGCGAGGGCACCGTGAACGCGATGGTTGCCGCCTGTGGCGGTGAGATCGTGGAGACCGAGGTTCAGGATGCCCGCGGACGCCCGGTGCTGGCCGCCTACGGCTATGTGGCCGCCGAGCAGCTGGCGATCATCGAGGTTGCGGCGTCGGCCGGCATCCATCTCGTCGCCGCAGCCGACCGGGACGCACGCACCGCCAGCACGTACGGCGTCGGGCAGCTCATCACCGACGCGCTGGACCGCGGTGCGAGCCGGTTCGTGATCGGGCTGGGCGGCTCGGTGACCAACGACGGAGGGGCTGGCATGCTTCACGCCCTCGGCGCTCGTCTGTTCGATTCCGCCGAACGTGACCTGGACTGCGGGGGAGCGGCGCTTGCGCGGCTCTGCCGGATCGACCTGGAAGGATTCGACCCGCGGGCGCGGTCCGCGTCGTTCGAGATCGCGAGCGATGTCGCCAATCCGCTGCTCGGTCCGGGCGGCGCCACCGCCGTCTTCGGCCCGCAGAAAGGCGCCGATCCGCAGGCCGTGCGGGACCTCGAGGAGGCCCTCACGGTCTTCGCGCGGGTGCTGACCGCGGATTCCGGGCGTTCCGTGGCGGAGCTGCCCGGCGCCGGCGCGGCCGGCGGGCTCGGCGCGGCCTTCCTCGCCTGCTTCGACTCCCGCATGCGGCGGGGCGTCGAGGTGGTGATGGAGGCCGCCCTCCTCGAGCGTCGCCTGAGCGGGGCCGACTTCGTTTTCACCGGCGAGGGCAGCATCGACGGGCAGACCCTGCACGGCAAGACCCCGCTCGGCGTGGCCGAGGCTGCCGCGCGCAACGGTGTGCCCGTGATCGCGTTCGCGGGCCGGGTAGGACCCGGGTCCGAGGTGCTCTATGACCAGGGCTTCGCCGCGCTGGTGCCGATCGTTCAGGAGGTCAGCGACCTCCCGCAGGCACTGACGGATGGTCCGGCGAACCTCGAACGGGCCGCCGCCACGGTGTGCCGTATCCTCGCCCTCGGGCTGTCGGCCGGGGCGGCCCGCGGGGCGCAGACAAGCTAAGCGACGGGAGCCGGAACGTCACGGACGGCTCGAGATCACACACCCGAGCTCACAGGCTCGAGATCGTCAGGTACCGCCCTCATCCGCGAGGGTGAGGGCGGCCGCCAGCGCGGTGACGGAGTCGAGGTAGCGGCCGCCGAACGGCACGGGACGCCCCCGGGCGTCGAAACGGTAGACCAACGGCTGTCCGGTGGGCAGGTTCAGGTCGCGGATCTGCCCGTCGGACAGGCCGTCGATCACCGCGCACAGAGCCCGCAGGGAGATGCCGTGGGCCACCACGAGCACGATCTCGCCGCGGGCGAGAAGCGGGTCGACGCGCTCGGTGAGGAAGGCATCCACTCGGGTGATGACGTCGCTGAGCGCCTCGGTGCGGTTCAGTGCGGCCGCCGGCAGCGCGCGGAACAGGGCGGTGCCGGCGAACTCGTCGTAGAGCAGGTCGCCCATGGCGGGCGGGGCCTCGGCGACCGAGCGGCGCCAGGCCACGAACTGTTCCTCGCCGAACTCGGCGCGCACATCGTCTTTGGAACGGCCGGTCAGCGCGCCGTAATTGCGTTCGTTCAGTCGCCAGTCGGCGTCGCAGCCGACCGGCGGGTGGGCCAGACCGGCGGCGACGATCGCGGCGGTCTGCCGGGCGCGCGTCAGCGTCGAGGTGAACAGGGTGACAGGTGCTGCAGCGGGTGCCGGTGCCGTGGTCATGGCCGGAGAGCCGGTGCCGGTGGTCGGTGGCCGTTCGCCCGGCAGCGCAAGGTTGAGGAGGACGGTGGCCGTGTGGGCCTCGCGGATCCCCTGATCCGACAGCGGCGCATCCAGCACGCCCGTGAACAGCCCGGCGGCGTTCGCGGTGCTCTGGCCGTGCCGCAGCACGATTAACACCCCCGTTTCACGCACGGTGACCAGCCCTGTTCGAGTCTCAGCCGGCGGATGCCTCAGCCGTCGCGGATCTTCCGCCGCTAATTCTCAGGCTACAGCCCCGCAGTGACCACCGCCCGGCGGGGAGTGGCCGGGTTGAGCGGGAGCGACTCTCGCGGAAGGGGGTGGGCTCAGAAGCCGAAATCGCCGCCGCCGAAATCGCCGCTGCCGGAGTCGCCGCCGGAACCCGCGTCGCCGCCGGAATCGCCGCCGGAGTCGCCGGAACCGGAGTCGGCGCCCGAGGCATCCGCGCCGCCGGAGTCCATGGGCAGGAAGGCGCTCATCAGCGTCGACGCGATGACATAGCCCGCCACGGTGCCGAGCAGGGAGCTGCCGACCATGCTGCCGAAGCTCGGCCCGCCCTGGCCCTGGTTGCCGAAGGCGCGGGTGAGGGTGCCGGGCTGGCGCAGCTCCGCCCGGGTGGCCGCCTGGGCCAGTGTTGCCGGTTCGGCGTTCGCCGGGCGCTCGCTGGCGTTGGCGTTCTCGCTTAGCTGGCGGAACAGCAGGTCGCGTTGCTCATCGTTCAGTTTGCTGAAGGCCTCCGCGTGCACCTGCTCGATCGTCTCGGGCGGTGCCGTGCGCAGTAGGTACTGATAGCGATCGACGGCGATCTCGTCGTCGGTGCGCTGCGGTGCGGCCGCGCGTCGCTGCTGTTCCGGCTGCTGGGGCTCGGTTCCGAAGAGGCGGTCGAAGAATCCCATGGTGTGCTCCTCTGGCTCGGGTGGTCTGGGGCGTTGGTCCCTACGATTCCACCCGTCGCTGGGTAGGCGCTGGAACCGTGCGCTCAGCGCTGCCGCGCGGCCGCCACGATCACGGCGATGCGGCCCGGAACCGAGTCGTCCTGGAGCGCAGTCACGTCGCCGAGCGCACGACCGGCCACGATATCGCCGAGGAGGCGACGCATGATCTTGCCCGAGCGGGTCTTGGGCAGGTCAGGCACAACGAACACCTCCTGCGGCCGGGCGACGACCCCGATGGCCTGCGTGACGTGCGCGCGCAGCAGCGGCTCGAGGGTGCCCCGGGCGGCCAGCCAGACCGCGGGGTCGCCCAGGTTGCCGCGCTCGCCGGAACCGCTGGTGGGGCGCGGTGCCGCGGCCGGGATCACGAAGGCCGCGATGGCCTCGCCTGTTCTCGCATCCGTCACGCCGACGACGCCGGCCTCGCCGACCAGCGGATGTGCGACGAGCGCCGACTCTATCTCGATCGTCGACAAGCGGTGCCCGGACACGTTGATGACGTCGTCGACGCGGCCGAGGAGCCAGATGTCGCCGTCGTCGTCGTATTTCGCGCCGTCGCCGGAGAAGAAGAAGCCCTGCTTCGCGAACCGGGCCCAGTAGGAGTCGCGGTAGCGCTCGGGGTCGCCCCAGACGGTGCGGGCCATGCCTGGCCAGGTGCCCTCGATCACGAGGTAGCCGCCGGAGCCGAACGGCACCGGCCGGCCGTGGTCGTCGACGACGTGGGTCGTCAGGCCCGGCAGGGCGCGCAGGGCCGAACCGGGCTTGAGCGTGCTGACGCCCGGTAGCGGCGCCATCACGGCGGCGCCGGTCTCAGACTGCCACCAGGTGTCCACGATGGGGGCGCTGCCAGCGCCGATGTTCTCGCGGAACCACACCCAGGCCTCCGGGTTGATGGCCTCGCCGACCGACCCGAGCAGACGGATGCTGGACAGGTCGAACTCGCTCGGCAGCCCTTCCGGGAACCACGTCATCAACGTGCGGATGAGTGTTGGCGCCGTGTAATAGGTGGTCACCCCGTAGCGCTCGATGATCTCGAGGTGCCGGCCCGGATGCGGGGTGTTCGGCGTTCCCTCGTAGATCACCGAGGTGGTGCCGTTGGAGAGCGGCCCGTAGTGCACATAGCTGTGAGCGGTAACCCAGGCCAGGTCGGCCGTGCACCAGTGCACGTCGTCGTCCTTGACGTCGAAGACGGCCCAGTGACTCCAGGAGGTGTGCGTGAGGTACCCGCCGCTGGTGTGCACGAGCCCCTTCGGAGTACCCGTCGTGCCCGAGGTGTAGATGATGAACAGCGGGGTCTCCGCGTCGAAGTACGCGGGTTCGTGCACGGGGGAGGCGAGGTCGACGCTGTCGTGCCACCAGACATCCCGGCCCGGAGTGAAGGGGATGTCGGGGGTCAGGTCGCCGGTGCGGCGCACCACGAGCACGTGCTCGATCGAGTCCACGCCCGCGACGGCCTCGTCGGCCGCGGCCTTGACCGGCACGGCCTGACCCCGGCGGAACTGGCCGTCGGTGGTCACGAGCAGCTTCGCGCCGGTGTCCTCGACCCGGAACCGCAGCGCCTCGGCGGAGAAGCCGCCGAAGACGAGCGAGTGCACGGCGCCGAGGCGCGCGATGGCGAGGGTGATGATGATGGTTTCGAGGATCACCGGCAGGTAGAGCACGACCCGGTCGCCCGGCACGATGCCGAGGTCGGTAAGCGTGTTGGCGGCGCGGTTCACCGCGCGTTCGAGTTCGGCATAGGTGATCGTTCGGCGGTCGCCGGGCTCTCCCTCGAAGTAGAAGGCGACCTTGTCACCCTTGCCGGCGGCCACGTGCCGGTCGACGCAGTTGACGGCCACGTTGAGCTTGCCGCCCGCGAACCACTCGGCGCGGGGAATGGAGAGCACGCCGTCGGCGTCCGCCCTGGCCGGCTGCCAGGTGTGGTCGGTGTGCCACGGCTCGGCCCAGTCGAGGCGGTTGGCCTGCTCGGCCCAGAACGCGATCGGATCGGCGGCGGCCCGGTCCCACCAGGTGGCGTCGACGTTGGCCTGCGCCGCGAAGGCGGCCGGGGCCGGGTAGCGCCGGGTTTCGGTCAGGAGATTCCGGATGGTGGCGCTCGCCGGATCGAACGGGGCCGGCATCGGCGTCAGGCCCATTTGCGGTTCGCCCAGCGCTCGAAGAGGCCAACGGCGGCATCCGTCAGCTTGCCGAGGATGGCGAGCAGGATGATGGCGAGCAGGATGCGGTCGATGCGGCCGTTGTTCTGGGAGTCGATCAGCAGGAAGCCCAGCCCCATCGAGGAGGCGATCAGCTCGGCGGCCACGAGGAACAGCCAGGCCTGGGCCAGAGCCAGCCGCAGCCCGGAGACCACGGCGGGGATCACCGCGGGCAGCTGCACGGCCGTGAACAGGCGCGCCCTGCGCAGGCCGAACGCGCGGCCCGCCTCCACGAGCTGACGGTCGACGTGCCGCAGCGCCGCAGACACGGTCGTGTAAACGGGGAAGAAGGCGCCGATGGCGATCAGGGTGAGCTTGGACTCCTCGCCGATCTTCAGCCAGAGGATGAGCAGGGGAACCCAGGCGAGCGACGGCACCGCCCGGATGGCGCCAAGGGTAGGGGCGAACAGTACGTCGGCGGCCCGGGACAGGCCGACCAGGGCGCCCAGGGCGATGCCCAGGGCGGCGCCGACGGCGAAACCGATGAGCACTCGCTGGGTGGAGATCGCCGCGTACTGGCCGAGCAGCCCGCTCGCGAACAGGTCGACGCCGGCCTGCCAGACCATCGCGGGGGAGGGCAGTTGGGCCATCGTGAACACGCCGAGCGCGGTGGTGAGCTGCCAGGCCGCGAGGATCAGGACCGGCAGGACCGCTCCGCCGCCGAGGGCGATCCAGCCGCGCGAGGCGAGCGGCCGGCGCGGGGCACGCGCCGTGCGGGCGGCGGGGGCGGATGCAGCGAATGCGGTGGCGTCGGGCACGGTCCGGGCCGACGTGCGCGGCAGCGTGCGGGGCACAGTCTCGGTCATGGTCGCGTCCTCTCGGTGGGTGGCGCTGGTGGGGCCGGGGTGCTGGGTGCAGGGGGTGCTGGTGGTGCGGGTGTCCGGGGCGGTTGCCCGCCCCGGACGGCGCTACGGTAATTCCTGATTACTCCGTGACGACCGACGGGTCGGCCTTCGTGGCGAAGCTGTCGTTGACGATCGTGTCGAGGGCGTCGTCGATCTGGCTCTGCGCTGCCACGTCACCGGCGGCGACGAAGGTCGGGCCGATCTTCTTCAGCACCGTGAGCTGGGCCTTGCCGGGCACGTTGTCCACGTCGAGGTTGGAACGCTCGGTGATCACCGTGGTGGCCACGGCGAGGTCGAGGCCCGAGACGCCGGCCAGGATCTCGGCGGTCTGGTTGGGGTTCTCCAGCGCCCAGGCGCGGGCGTGCTCATAGACGTCGACGACGGTCTGGGCCACATCGGGCTTCTCGGTCAGGAAGCTTTCGGTGGCGTTGAGGAACCCGTAGCTGTTGAAGTCGACGTTGCGGTAGAGCAGCTCCGCGCCGGCAGCCTCGGCACCGGCCATGATCGGGTCGAGTCCGGCCCAGGCGTCGACCGAGCCGTTCTGGAGGGCAGCCCAGCCGTCGGCGTGCTGCAGGTTCTGCACGGTCACGTCGTCGAGGGTGAGTCCGGCCTCCTCCAGAGACTGGAGCAGGAAGAAGTAGGGGTCGGTGCCCTTGGTGGCGGCGATCTGCTTGCCCTTGAGATCGGCGACGTCGGTGATCGCGGAGTCGCCGGGAACGACGAGGGCCGCCCACTCGGGCTGCGAGAAGATGTCGATGACCTGGATCGGCGAGCCGTTCGAGCGGAACAGCAGCGCGGCCGAGCCGGCGGTGGAACCCACGTCGATGGCATTTGCGCGCAGTGCCTCGTTGGCCTTGTTGGAGCCGGCCGACTGTACCCAGTTCACGGCGATGTCCTGGTCGCTGAGGGCATCCTCGAGCCAGCCCTGGTCCTTGATCACTAGGCTGAGCGGGTTGTAGGTGGCGAAGTCGATGTTGAGGGTGCCGCCGGTGGTGACGGTGGTCTTACCCGCTTCGGCGGCCTCGGCCGGCTCGGCGACCGGCTGGTTTTCACCCGCGACGCAGCCGGTGAGCAGCAGGGCGGCGGCGGTTGCGACGGCAAGGAGTGCGATTCGTGTGGTGGAGCGGTGCTGTGTCATCGGGATCTCTCAGTTGATTGGGCAGCGGATGCTGCACCCGGTGTGGGAAAGCGGTGGTGAAAGCAGTGCGGTGGTGAAGTGGTGAGGCAGAAAAGTCAGTAGGGGAAGGCCGGGATGGTAGAGGTCGCGGCGAGCCCGCGTGCCTCGCCGTGGCGGTCGATGCCGAGCCCGGCGAGAAGTCGTCCGCGCAGTTCGGCGAGTTCCGCCGAGCCGCGGTCGCGGGGGCGGGCCCCGGGAACGGTGAGTTCCTGCACGATGGTGGCGCCGGCGCCGGCGCGGGTGCCGTTGTCGGGCCGGCCGAGCAGGATGATCCGGTCGGCCAATTGCAGCGCCTCGTCGACGTCGTGCGTGACCAGGAGGACCGTCGTCGGCGCCTGGGCGTGCACGTCGAGCAGGAGGTCCTGCATCTTCAGGCGGGTGAGCGCGTCGAGGGCGCCGAACGGTTCGTCGAGCAGCAGAACGCCCGGGTTGCGGGCCAACGCCCGGGCGAGGGAGGCACGCTGCGCCATCCCGCCGGAGATGGCCTGGGGGCGGTGGCCGGCGAACGCGGCCAGACCGACCAGCTCGATCAGTTCGGCGACGCGGGCGCGGCCGGCGGCCCGCGGGGTGCCGCGGGGCAGTCCCAGTGCGACGTTCTCGGTGACGGTGCGCCAGGGCAGCAGGCGCGGCTCCTGAAATCCGACCGCGCAGCGCGGGTCGATGCCGGCGACGGGCGAGCCGTCGATTCTCACCTGGCCGATGGTCGGGGAGTCGAGGCCGCCCGCGATGCGGAGCAGAGTGGACTTGCCGCATCCGCTCGTGCCCAGAATCGCCAGCACCTCGCCGGGCCGCACCGTGAGGGAAACGTCGCGGAGTACCGGGGGTAGGGCGGTGGCCCCGCGGGTCGTGGCAGGGGCGAACGTGCGGCCGATCGCCTCGAACTCGACTGTGCAGGCCGAGTTTCCGGTCGTGGTCGTGGCCGTGGATCTGGACGCCGCGCCGCGCACGGACGCCGGATCGGCGAACGCCTCGTGTGGTGCGGCGCGGTGCGGCATGGGCGGCTTTCGGTCGAGGGAGGGGAAGAGTTGCTTGACGTTAGCCGAGGGCAGACGGATGCTGCTGGGCCGGCCGCAACCCGACGTAACACGCGGCGCTTCTTCTTGGGATGATGGGGCCATGACTCGAACCGTTTCCGGAGCCCGTGTGCTCATTACCGGTGCCGCCAGCGGCATGGGCCGCCTCTATGCCGAGCGGGCCGTCGCCGAGGGCGCGAAAGCCGTGATCCTCTGGGACCGGGACGCCGGGGCGCTGACCCGTGCGGCCGGCATCCTCGGCGATCGGGCCGGCGAGGGCACGCTCGTTGTCCCGTATGTCGTGGACATCGCCGACCTCGGCGCGATCGCCCAGACCGCCCAGCGGGTGCGCACGGAGGTCGGCGACCCGGACATCGTGATCAACAACGCCGGCATCGTGCGCGGAGCCTTCTTCTGGGAGCACGACAACGGCGCGGACACGCGGCCGACCATGCAGATCAACGCGCTCGCGCCGATGTACATCGCCCGGGAGTTCCTCCCGGCGATGATGGCCAATCGCGGTCGTGCGTCGCGTATCGTGAACATCGCGTCGGCGGCCGGGATGCTCTCGAACCCTCGGATGAGCGTCTATGCGGCGTCGAAGGCGGCCCTGATCGGGTGGGGCGACTCGCTGCGTCTGGAGCTCAAGCAGCAACGGTTCGGGCACGTGAAGGTCACGACCGTCTGCCCCAGCTACATCTCGACCGGGATGTTCGAGGGTGCCCGCGGTCCGCTGCTGACGCCGGTGATGACGCCGGAATACGTGGTCGAACGGGTCTGGCAGGCGATGCTCGCGGGCAAGCCCATGCTCACCATGCCGTGGACGATCGTGCTCTCGAAGGTGGTCCGCGGTCTGCTGCCGCTGCCCCTGTGGGACGTCGTCGCGGGTCGGGTCTTCGGTGTCTACGGCTCCATGGACAAATTCACCGGTCGCCCCTAACCCGAGCCCCGGTGGTCGAGCCTGTCGAGACCCGGCGACCCGCCCTCCCGAGGTTCCCCGCCGGTGGTCGAGCCTGTCAAGACCCGGGACGAGAGCCGCGCCCTACAGCCCCACCCGCTTGCTCGGCAGTGCGATCAGTGTCTGCTCCGGATCGTTCTCCACCGGTGGCCGGAGCCAGTGTTGCGTTCCGGTGCGGGTGATCTTCCAGTGCTGGTTGTGCAGCAGTAGGTGGTGCGGGTGGCAGAGCAGCACTCCGTCGGCGAGGTTGGTGTCTCCGCTGACTGTGAGCCAGTCGTTGATGTGGTGGGCTTCGGTCCAGGCCGGTGATGGAGTCGAAGGTGGAGAGCACGAACTCGCCGTCTTCGGGGGCGAAGAGCCCGTTCAGGCGCACGTTGACGTTGCTCAGCCGGTAGACCTTCAGGTAGCGGTCGTCGTGGGCCTGCTTCTCCCGGGCGGTGATGCCGGCCTGATCGAGCCGGTCGCGCATCCGGCGGGCCCGTTTGAAGACCTCGTCGGCATTCAGTGACGGTGCCTCGGTGAGGAGCGCCGCGAGGGCCACCCGGAGCTTCTCCGTGGTGACTGCCGCGTCGATCTGGCCGAGCCCGGCCCGGATCGCCTCGGCCGCGTCAACCGAGAGCGTGCCGGCGGTGACGGCCCGGGCGATCGGCGCCTGCCAGGGCACCCTCGCGGCGAACGCCGCGACGTCGACAGCGTCGGCGTCGGCGTCGGGCGTCGAGAGCGTCGAGAGTGCCTCTTCGACCAGCTTGTCGGCCGCCTCGGTGTCGGCCATCATCGTGCCGACCACGACGAGCTTGTAGGCGTCACCTTTGGATGAGCCGGTCCAGTTCTGGATCAGGGCCTCGGGCGAGAGGAACCCCTGCTGCGCGGCCAGCCCCGAGTGGCCGAGTTCCGGGCGGGACCGGCGGGCGATGGTTGCGGCCATCCACGCGGCGCGGGTGTCGAGCAGTCGGCGAGCCGCTGCAATCTGCTTCTGACCGATGAGAACGACTGCGTCGGGAAGAGCGGCGAGGTCGGCGCTCGAGGAGCCCAGCAGGGCGACGGCGTCGGCCGCCTGCCTGAGGTCATCCGCGAGTTCGTCATGTTATGAGGATAACTTAAGGAGCACACGTAGTCGAGTGTCACTCACCTTTTATGGATAGCGGTTTCGTATCTTTGTTCAACCGCCCGGCTGTTTGGCCGCGCGGCGCCACCGAGTCAGCGCTGAGCCCGCGGCCTGACCGGCAGCAACGCTCGGTGCCGTGGCGCAGGTTGGGGACCGCGGCGGAGCCTCTCACGTGCGCCCGCTTTACCGAACGCGTGCCGGGAGGTGCGGTGTGGCACGGGAGCCCTGAAGACTGACTCGCCGGTTCTCGACGGGCTTGACCGCCGACGGGGCCGCGACTTCGAGGCGCAGACAGGCCCAGGCCCAGGACTGACGCGGGTCGCCCCGCCGACAGGTCCGCTACCGGCAGGTCTGTGACTTTCGGATGGATCCGTCCGAGTTCTAGCAGACCCAGAAGGGTGCCGTCTCTGTAGGTATCTCGCTGAATCTCCATGGTCTCCTTCGCGCCGTACCGGGCATGCTACTTCGCTGCGCTGTTCCTCCGGGCTCGTTGACAGCGGCCTTCGCGGGGACCTAGTATGAAATCGTTTCCATGGAAACGATTCCACGACTACATTGATACCCGCACGAACACGAAGAGGTGAGAGATGGTTGCCATCACGATCAAGGATGTCGCCGCCCTGGCCGGCGTCTCCGTGGCCACGGCCTCCCGGGTCCTGTCCGGCAGCCCGGCCACCTCGCCCGCGGCTCGGGCCGGCGTCGCCGCCGCGGCCGCCCAGCTCGACTACCGGCCCAACGCCCAGGCCCGCGCCCTGCGCAGCACCCACACCGAGTCCATCGGCCTGCTGGTGTCGGATGTGCGCAACCCCTTCTTCGCCGACCTCGCCCACACGGTCGAACAGGCCGCCCTGGCTGCCGGCTATGTCACGCTGCTCGGCAACGCGAATGAGCGCAAGGAACAGCAGGACCGGTACCTGGACACCCTGATCTCCAGGCGAGTGGACGGCATCGTCGTGGCACCGCTCGGGGACGGCAGCGGCAGCATCCGTTCGCTGATCGAACGCAAGATCCCGACCGTCTTCGTGGACCGCACCGTGGACGGCCTCGATGTGCCGAGCGTGACCACGGACAGCGAAACCGGCATCCGCCAGGCTGTTGCACACCTGGCCGCGGCCGGCCACACCCGCATCGGCTACATCTCGGGCCCGCAGGCCATTTCGACCGGCCGGGACCGGTTCGCCGCCTTCACTCGCGCGGTGGCCGAGTTCGGCCTCAGCCAGGACCCCGACCTGGTCTACTTCGGCGACTTCCAGGCCGCCAGTGGCTCGGCCGGCGTGCACGCGCTGCTCGAACTGCGCCAGCCGCCCACCGCCCTGCTCGCCGCCGACAGCCCGATGGCCGTGGGCGCGATCGCCATTCTTCACAAGCGCGGGCTGCGTATCGGCCGGGACGTGGCTCTGATCGCGTTCGACGACATCGAGTGGTTCGCCCTGCTCGACCCGGCGCTCAGCGTCATCTCGCACAGTGTCGAGGACATGGGCCGGATCGCCGTGAAGATGCTGCTCGAGGTCATTGGCGGAGGCACCCCCGAGTCGGTGGTGCTGCCCAGCGAACTGATCATCCGGGCGTCGTCCTCGGCGCCCATCTCAGGAGTGCCCGATTCACCCGCAGCCGTTTCACCCGCATCCGGGCCGAGCCCGAGGAAGAACTGACATGAGTCAACAACCACTGGTCACCCTGCAGAACGTGGGCAAGACCTTCGGACCGGTGACGGTCATCAAAGACGTCACCGTCAGCGTCTACGCCGGCAAGGTGCAGGTGCTGCTGGGCGAGAACGGCGCCGGCAAGTCCACCCTGATCAAGATGATGGCGGGGGTGTACCAGCCGGACGCCGGCCACATCGTGGTGGACGGGCAGACAGTCACCCTGCCCACCACCCGCGCGGCCGAGGAACTCGGCATCGCCACGATCCACCAGGAACTGAACCTCGTTCCCACCATGAGCATCGCCGAGAACGTGATGCTGGGGCGGATGCCCACCAAGCACGGCCTGGTCGACCGCAGCGCCCTGCGCAATCGGGCGCGTGCCGCCCTCGCCCTGATCGGCCTCGACGTCGACGTGGACACCCTGGTCGGCGACCTCGGCATCGCCCGGCAGCAGCTGGTCGAGATCGCCAAGGCGCTCAGCATCAACGCCCGCATCCTGATCCTGGACGAGCCCACCGCGGCCCTGACCCGCCACGAGACCGAGAGCCTGTTCGCCGTGATGACCGACCTGCGCCGCCGTGGGGTGGGCATGCTGTTCATCAGCCACCACCTTGACGAGATCGCCGAGGTCGGCGACACCGTGACCGTGCTGCGCGACGGCGAGTTCATCGCCGAGGTGCCGGCCTCCACCCCCGAAGACGACCTCGTGAAGCTGATGGTCGGCCGCAACATCGAAGACCATTTCCCGCGGTCGGCCGGCGACGTGAGCCAGGCGACCGAGATCCTCACGGTCGACAAGCTCACCTCGGCCGGCTCGTTCAGCGACATCAGCTTCAGCGTCAAGGCGGGCGAGGTGCTTGGCATCGCCGGGCTGGTCGGCGCGGGGCGCACCGAACTGATCCGCGCGATCGCAGGCGCCGACCGGTACACCTCCGGCACGGTCGCCGTGCGCGGCCGGCAGCTGCCGAACGGCAGCATCCAGGCGGCAATCGCAGCGGGCATCGGGCACGTGCCCGAAGACCGCAAGGGACAGGGGCTGGTGCTCGACGCATCCGTCAACGACAACCTCGGCTACGCCACGCTCGCCGCCACCGCGAAGCTGGGTCTGGTCGACTTCGCCGGCCAACGCAGCCGGGCCGCCGAGGTGGCCATGAAACTGCGCATCCGGATGCACACCATCGACCAGTCGATCGGCGCACTCTCCGGGGGCAACCAGCAAAAAGCCGTGTTCGGCCGCTGGATCATCGCCGCCTCCACGGTGCTGCTCCTCGACGAGCCCACCCGCGGCGTCGATGTGGGCGCCAAGGTCGAGATCTATGAACTGATGAACGCGATCACGGCGGCCGGGGGAGCGATTCTGATGGTCTCCAGTGAACTGCCCGAGATTCTCGGCATGAGCGACCGCATCCTCGTGATGCGCGACGGCCGGATCGCCGGCGAGCTCACCGCCGCCGAGGCCACCCAAGACGCAGTCATGACACTCGCCGCCCGCGATGTCGACGAGAAGTACGAATAGAGATAGGGAAGCCACCATGTCCACCACAACCCTGCCGTTGAAGCGCCGCGGTCTCGACTACAAGAAGTTCCTCGCCAACAACGGCGCCCTCGTCGGCCTCGTCGTTCTCTGCATCGCCCTGTTCATCGCGACTCCCGACTTCCTGACCGCGCAGAACCTGCTCAACATCGGCATCCAGGTGTCCACGGTGGCCGTGCTGGCCTTCGGGATGACCTTCGTCATCGTGGCCGGCGGGATCGACCTCTCGGTGGGTGCCGTGGCGGCCCTGTCGGCCATGTCGTCGGGCTGGATGTTCGCCAGCGCCGGCCTCCCCGGCTGGATCGCCCTCCTGGGTGGTCTGTTCGTCGGAGCCCTGGCCGGCACCATCAACGGTTTGGCCAACGCCTACGGCAAGCTGCCCTCGTTCATCGCCACGCTCGCCATGCTCAGCGTGGCCCGCGGACTGACCCTGGTCATCTCCGACGGCCGTCCGATCTCGACGCCGGCCGAGGTCTCCTTCCTCGGCGGCAACCTGGGCCCGGTGCCGATGCCGATCATCATCCTTGTGCTCGCCGCCCTGGCCGCTTCCTTCCTGCTCAACCGGACTGTCATCGGCCGCTCGATGTACGCGGTCGGCGGCAACGCCGAAGCCGCCCGGCTGTCGGGACTGCCGGTCAAGCGCATCCTGGTCACCGTCTTCGCCCTGGCCGGACTATTCGCCGCACTTGCCGGGCTCCTGCTCGCCGGGCGCCTCGACTCCGCGCAGCCGCAGGCCGCGGCCGGCTACGAACTCGACGCCATCGCGGCCGTCGTGATCGGCGGTGCCTCCCTCGCCGGTGGCCTCGGCAAGATCTCAGGCACTTTCGTGGGTGCCCTCGTGCTCGTCGTCATCCGCAATGGCCTGAACCTGCTCAACGTGACGTCGTTCTGGCAGCAGGTTGTGATCGGACTCGTGATCGCCCTCGCCGTGGGCGTCGACGTGCTCCGCCGCAAGACCCGCAGCAGCTGACCAGGCCGGCGGCCGACATCCGTCACCCCCTCTACCTTTCTCCTCACCCATCAATAACCACAAAGGAATACACAATGAAGTCCTCCTCGTTTCGCAAAATCGCGGCGCTGACCGCCACCGCCGCCCTGATTCTGGTGGGCACTACGGCCTGCGGCCGTGGTGGCGGGTCTGAGGCGTCGGGCACCAAGATCGTGCTGGCCGTCTCCACCCTGAACAACCCGTTCTTCGTGGAACTGCGCGACGGCGCGCAGGCTGCCGCCGACGAGGCCGGCGTGCAGCTGAACATCGTCGACGCCCAGAACGACTCGGCCACGCAGGCCAATCAGCTCGCCACCGCCGCCTCCGGCAGCACCAAGGCCGTCATCGTGAACCCGGTGGACTCCGACGCAGCCTCCTCCGCCGTGAACGACCTCCTCAGCGCGGGTATTCCGGTCATCGGGGTCGACCGCACGGTCAACGGCGCCGACCTGAACTCACTCGTCGCCAGCGACAACGTGGCCGGTGGCCGTCAGGCTGCCGACGCCCTCGCCGAGGCCATGGGCGAAACGGGCAGCGTCATCCACCTGCAGGGTGTCTCCGGCACCTCGGCCAGCCGTGACCGCGGCCAGGGCTTCGAAGAGGGCATGAAGGCCTACCCGAACATCACCGTGGTCGCCAAGCAGACCGCCAACTTCGACCGCGCCGCCGCGCTCGACGTGACCACGAACCTGCTGCAGGCCAACCCCGGCGCGACCGGCCTCTTCGCTGAGAACGATGAAATGGCGCTCGGCGCCATCCAGGCGCTCGGGTCGCGGGCCGGCACCGAGGTCGCGGTCGTCGGCTTCGACGGCACGGCCGACGGACTCGCCGCCATCGAGGCAGGCACCCTGGTTGCCACCATCGCTCAGCAGCCGGCCGAACTCGGCAAGCTCGCCGTTGAACTGGCCATCAAGGCCATCGCCGGCGACACGATCGAGAAGACCGTTCCGGTCGAGGTCGTCTCCGTCACGAAGACGAATGTCGGCGACTTCGCCAAGTGAGTTACTCCGCCAGCACGGTCGTCGTCGTCGGGTCGATCAACGTCGACCAGCTGATCACCATCGAACGCCACCCGCTGCCCGGTGAGACCCTCATCGGAACGTCGATGGAGCTCCTCCCCGGAGGAAAAGGAGCCAACCAGGCCGTCGCGGCCGCCCAGCTGGGCGCCGCGGTGAGTATGGTCGGCCTGGTCGGCCGGGATCCGCAGGCCGAGGTCGCGACTGCGATCCTGACCCGCTCCGGAGTGAACTTGTCGAATGTGCGCGCGGTGGACGGCCCGACCGGCCTGGCACTCGTCACGGTCGCCGCCGACGGCGAAAACACCATCGTGATCATCCCCGGCGCCAACGCACTGCTGGGCGCGGAGGCCGTTGAGGCCAGCGCGACCGTCATCGCGGAGGCCGCCGTGGTGGTGCTTCAGGGTGAGATTCCCGCGGAGGGCATCGTGGCGGCAATGCGGCTGGCCACCGGCCGGGTGGTGCTGAACCTGGCGCCCGTGATCGAACTGGATGCCGCGAGCATCCGTCGGGCCGACCCGCTGGTCGTCAACGAGCACGAGGCTGCCCTCGTGCTCGCGCAACTCGCCCCGAAAATGGTCATCCCCACCGAGGACGCCGAGCTCGTCGCCCGGCTCCTCGACTGGGGCGTTCCCTCGGTCGTGCTCACCCGCGGTGCGAAGGGCGCGATCTGCGCCGACCGGGACGGTACCCACAGTTTGGCGTCGCCACGGGTCGTTGCCGTGGACAGCTCGGGCGCCGGCGACGCATTCGTCGGCGCCCTCAGCGCGCAGCTCGCGGCCGGGTCGAGCCTGTCCGAGTCCGTGCGCCGGGCCGTGCGCGTGGGTGCCTTCGCAGTGCAGTCGCGCGGCACGCAGACGTCGTATCCCTCCCTGGCCGACGAGCTGCCGCTGGTACGCGCATGAAGCGCCGCGGCATCCTGAACGCCGACCTCTCCGGCGCCCTGGCCCGCCTCGGGCACACGGATGTCGTTCTCCTCGCGGACTGCGGCATGCCGATCCCGGCCGGCGTTCCCGTGATCGACCTGGCGCTTGTGCATGGTGTGCCGCGCTTCGAGCAGGTGCTCGACGCCCTGCTCGAGGAGATGGTGTTCCAGCGCTGCGTGGCCGCGGAGGAGGCAAAAACCGCCCCCGCCGGGGTCTGGCTGGCCGACCGGTTCGACGCGATCGAGTACATCAGCCACGCCGAGTTGAAGGACCTGTCGGCCTCGGCGAAGCTATTCATCCGTTCGGGGGAGGCGACGCCGTTCGCGAACGCGGCGCTGGTCTGCGGCGTCTCGTTCTAGACGTCTCGTTCTAGGCGTCTCGTTCCCGAACGAATTGGTTCACACCGAACCCGGTTGAGCTACGGGTGACGGATGCCCCGGCCGGCCAGCACGGCCCGGTAGCCCTCGCGGTAGGTCGGATAGCTGAACGTGAAACCCGTGCCCAGCAGCAGATGGTTGCGGAGGCGTTTGTCGCCTCCGCGCTGGCTGTCCCGCGGGACGGGCCGAGTGGGCGCGGCAGTTGTTGCGCCGGGAGCGCCGGGTGCCTCAGGCTTAGGGGCTGGCAGTCCAAGCTCCTCGGCAAGGAACGCCAGCACCTCACCGCCGCGCACCGGCGCGCTGTCGACGCCGAGATAGAGGGTCGCCGGTGCTTCCTCCCGCAGCATCAGGTGCACGATCGCGGCCGCGGCATCATCCCGGTGGATGCGGTTCGTGTGGCGGGCCGAGGCCGACGCGGTGGTGCGGCCGCTCCGCACCTGGGTGATCAGGCGCTCCCGGCCGGGGCCGTAGATGCCCGACAGGCGGAAGACGACAGCCGCGGGGATGCGGGCGTGCAGCATCCGTTCGGCCTCGAGCAGAATGGCGTCGGTGCCCGGCCGCGGGTTGGCCGGCGTCTGCTCGTCGACCCAGCTCTCGTCGGACACGTCGTAGACGGCGGTCGACGACACCAGCAGCACGCGGCGGGGCGTGACGTCGGCCTCGTCGAGCGCGTCGAGGAGGTTCTGCAGACCGTCCACGTAGGCCGCCCGGTAGACCGCGGGGCTGGGGTTGCCCGCGGCGATCGCCACGATCACGATCTCGGTGTCGGCCGGCACGACCGGCTTGTGCGCGCTGAGGTCGACGGACTGGCCCTCGATACCGGCGGGGAGAACGGCCGCGTTGCGGCGCAACCCCACCACCCGGTGCCCGAGCGCCGCGAAACGCAGGCCCACCTCCGTGCCGAGGTCCCCGCATCCTGCAATGAGTACCTTCATCTCGCTCCTCTTGTCTGCTTCCAACGCTAGCGGCACTCTCTGAACGCTGACAGTCGACGCAGTAGGCTCGGTGGGTGAGCGAATCATTCCGCAGCATGCTGCGTTCCCTGCCGGATTTTCCCGTCGATCTGCCGATTTTCGACCCGGCGTCGGCGCCACTCGACCCGGCTGTACTGTTCCGGTCGTGGCTTGATGAGGCCCTCGCGGCCGGGGTTTCCCAGCCGCACGCCTTCAGCCTGGCGACCGTCGGCGCCGAGGGCATGCCGTCGTCGCGCATGCTCATCCTCAAGAATCTCGACGCCGAGGGCTGGCACTTCGCCACCTCGTGGGCGTCGCGCAAGGGCCGGGAGCTGACGGAGCATCCGTTGGCCGCGATGAATTTCTTCTGGTCGGCGCTGGGCCGCCAGGTGCGCGTGGTCGGCCCGGTCGCCGAGTTGTCGACGGATGCCTCGGCGGCCGACTGGTCCGAACGGCCCGGCGCCGACGGATCAGAGAACCCCACCTGGCAGCTGTACGCCCTGCGCCCGGTCGAGGTCGAATTCTGGCAGGCCGACCCCGGCCGCCGGCACGTGCGCCACCGCTACCTGATTCCCGCCGAGGGCTGAGCGCGCTCGGGCTGAGGGGGACTACTTCCAGCGGCGGGCGGACCCGGTGAGGAACTGCACATAGCCGACCAGTGACGCGTAGGAACACAGCACCTGGTCGCCGAGCAGATAGGCCAGGTAGCCGAACCGGTTGCGTCGCATTTCCAGACCGAGCGGACCGAAGACCCGGCGGCTCTGGAACATGCGCAGACTTCCGTAGATCACCAGGGTGATCGGAAGCACGGCCAGCGCCCAGATCGAGACCACGGCCGTGTTGCCGAAGACGGCGAACAGCACGAGGCCGGGCACCCAGAACAGCCCGTGCACTCCTGCATGCGGGTGGGCAGGTTGATGCGGGAGTTGCGCACGAGAACCGCGCCGGCCACGGCAACAGTGTCTGCCGGGGCGGATTCAAGCCGGGAGATCAGGTGGCGCGGGGCCTTCCGGTGCAGCAGCGTGTCCGCGTCGACCGTGATCAGATAGGGCGTGGTCACGTGGGTCAGTGCGGAGTTCAGCGCGTTCGACTTGCCGGGGACAGGTTGCCGCACGACCAGCAGGTCCACGTCGGATTCGATGGCGGCGACGTTGGCGAACCGCGCCGTAGCGTCATCGGAGCCGTTGTCGGCGAGGATCACCGTCACCTCGCCGGCGTAATCGCTCCCGCCGATGCAGCGGATCGCCTGCCGGAGACCGTCCTGCTCGTTTCGGGCGGCCACGATGATGGTCAGGGGGGTGACCGGATCGGGGACCCGGAACGGCGGCTGGCGATCCAGCAGGAGCGACAGGCTCAGAAACGCCACCACGAAGCCAGGCAGGAATGCCACCAGGGAGACGATGATCCACGCCGCCGGTTCGCCGGTCAGGCGGGTCAGGTCCTGGATCCACGGCAGCGAGATCCAAACGGATGCGTCGGTCCAGCTGAGCGCGAACAGAACGGACAGCCAGAACTTCACGGCGACGGAGAGGCAGAGCCGGCGCCCGGGCGTCCGGTGGAGGGCAGCGGGCTCAGCGCACGCTGTCGGCGATGCCGGCGGTGCCGGCGCGGTTGGAGCGCGGGCATGTGAGCCCCAGGTGCGGGCTGTGTGACTCACGGCTGCGGCATCTGTCCCCCGGGTTGTTACTACAAACGTACGCCGCGACGGGCCCGCTGAGGAGTTGCCGAAGACACCAGTTCGGAGAGCTAGAAGTCCTCGTAGGTGAAGGCCTCCTCGGCGAGAAGCTGGGTCCAGGGCTCCGGTCGTTGGGAGCGGACTTGTTGCAGCGTGACGGTCGAGTTCGGGGTGATCAGAAGCGTAGTCAAGAACCCGGCGGAATTGATCACATTGATGAATCCTCCACCGCGCTGCACCGCGTCGGCCACGGAGGTTTTCCATGCTGCCAGGTCATCGTCGGTGTCGACAACGTAACGGTCGCCATTCACGGTCAGACGGTACTCGTTCATGGAAATAGACCCTGTCTCTCAGCGGACCCTGAAGCGCCACGTGGTGGTTCAGCAGAGATCGGACGATGCCCTAAGAATTGGCGTCGGAGAGTAATATATAGCGATCAGTTTGAATTTCAAACTATTTTATGTTGGAAGATGATGCACGTCGTCGATAGGGTGGAGGCGGAAATGTGCCGCAGATCCAGCTGAGTACTTTTCGTTGATGTCGGGAGGAAACCATGTTCAAGGAAAGTGGCTCCGTCCAGGTTCTCGAGGGTGTTGCTGCTGCGGTGGTCGTTCTGCTTCGAGCGCTGGACAAGACGCGTGCCGGGATGGCGGCGAAGGATGGCTTCACGGGTTCTGAGATACGGGTTCTTTTTCGAATTTCGGAAGCGGGCCGGGTGACACCGAAGATTTTGGCCGGTTCCACGGATCTCTCGATGGGTGCGGTCACCGCGATCTCTGACCGGTTGGTCGCCCGGGATGTCGTGCGCCGAGTTGCCAACCCGAATGACCGGCGGAGCCTGTTCCTGGAGCTGACTGCGACGGGCGAGACGCTGATGGATAGCATGTACGGTGATTTTCGTGCACGGATCGGCGAAGCTCAGAGGAAAATGTCGTGTGCTGAACAGGAGCTGCTCGAGGCGCAGCTGCTGAATATCGCTGCGGCGCTCGGCTACGACCTGGAAGAAAGACTTGCTGGAACTCAAATATCGGTCGTGAAGGCTTCTTGAGCCTCCCGTTTCGGACGTGGCGGGGTACGTTCGGAAAATGACTTGGCCACGTTTGAAAAGGAGCAGCAGCGAGAATCGCAGGAGGGATTGCCATGCGTGATCAATTCGCGGTTGCCGAAAAGGCATTGTCCGCTTTGACAGGCAGCGAGTCCCGTCTGTTCGAGCCGTTCCTGGGGGTACTGCCGGTGGATGGCGTGTCAATCTCGACGTTCGGTGACTTTCTCCCTGATGAGACAATCTCGGCGAGCGACGCCCAATCGATGCGGCTGGACGAGCTGCAATTCGATCTGGGCGAGGGTCCGAGTTGGGATGCTCTAGAAACCGGGGCGCCGATCTTCGAGCCGAACATTCGCGAACGACCGAACCGGGTTTGGCCGGCGTTCTCGGAGGCAATCATCGCCGATGATCTGGGCGCGCTTTTTGCTTTTCCTTTGTCGTTGGGGCCGTTGCGCATCGGGGCGATCGACCTGTACACGAGTCGGCCCAGTCATCTCAGTGATCTGAATATCCAGCACACTGCAGCCCTCGCGACCGTCGTCAGCCGGCTCGTTCTCGCCCGTGCCATCCGGCTGTCCCAGAGCGACATTAAGGGTGAAACCGACACGCGCAAACAATTCTCCCGACGTGAGGTGCATCAGGCCACAGGCATGGTGCTGGCCCAACTGGGGATTTCTGCCCTGGACGCCCGTCTGATCATCCAGGGCCATGCCTTCGCCGTCGGCCGATCTGTGCAGGAGATCGCGGAGGAGATCATCGACCGGCGATTGACTTTTGCGGTGAATGAAAACCAGATCGAAGGGTCTCATGATTGATGAAACGAGAGAAGACCGCCTGATCGAAACGTTCGCGACCCTAGCTGACACCCTGGTTGCCGGTTATGACGTGGTGGAGCTCCTCCAGACACTGGTGGAGAGTTGCGCCGGGCTCTTCGATATTGCGGCGGCAGGTATTCTCCTGGCCGACGAAAACGGAGAGCTCGAAGTTGTCGCTTCCACCAGCGAAGCCAGCAGGCTTGTCGAGGTGATGCAACTGAGCGCTCGGGCGGGCCCGTGTGTCGAGTGTTTCATTACCGCGTCGGTCGTGTCCCTGCCGGACGTGGAGGACAGCCCGCTCGCGTGGCGGCGGTTTCGGGACAGTGCCAGGGAGCAGGGTTTTGCTGCGGTCCATGCGATTCCGTTGCGGCTGCGTGAGACTACCATCGGCGCCCTCAACTTGTTGTCCACTGTTCCCGGCGCCCTGCGCCAACAGGATGTGCGCGCGGCCCAGGCGTTGGCCGATGTGGCCACGATCGGGATTCTGCAGGAACGCACGCTCCGAGAAAGCAACTCGGTGCGGGAGCAATTGACGATTGCGCTGAACTCCCGAGTCCTCATCGAGCAAGCCAAAGGCGTGATCTCGCATTCCCGCGGAGTCTCGATGGAGGACGCATTCGCGTTGCTGAGGAATCACGCTCGCAGTAACCACTTGTTGTTGTCCCAGGTTGCTCAGGGGCTGGTCGACCAGACCCTTGTCATCTAGGCGGGAGACCCCCGCGCCTCTCAGAGCGCCTGAATCCTCCCGGAGCGCGAAATTCCCTGCTTGATTTCTGTGACGAACACCCTCTGAAATACGACTACATGTTAAGAGATTCTCGCTGAAGACAGATTCTGTCTCGGCGGGACACGCTCCGATCGCGTCCACTCCATCGATTCTCCTGTGACGCGGCTGAGCGAAGTCGTCCTGACTCTCTGAGGTTCATATCTGTATCAGTAGAGGAGATATCAACATGGCAACATACGACTCATCCGGTTTAAACATGAATCGAAACATCGACGACCACGGCTCCGATGCTGCGGTATCCGCGGGCGATGGGGCGACCAACCGCCACGAGGTCGCCGACCGTGATAAGGCCGTCGGCCGCGACGAGGCCCGCTTCGGCGGGATCAAGTGGGGATCGGCTTTCTTCGGCTGGCTCACCGCCACCGGGACCGCGGTGATCCTCACCGCCCTGTTCGCTGCGGTCGGAGCCGCAGTCGGCCTGGGCGGGGCCGATTCCACAGACCAAGCTGCCGGAACTGCTGCCGAGAACGCCGGCACCATGGCACTGGTCGGAGCGATTGTGCTCGCGGTTGTGGTCTTCGTGTCATATTTCTGCGGCGGCTACGTCGCCGGTCGGATGGCCCGCTTCAACGGAATCAAGCAGGGAATCGCGGTCTGGGTCTGGGCGATCGTGATCGCTGCCGTCGCCGGGATCCTCGGGGTCATTGCCGGCGGTGAACTCAACGTTCTGATGAACCTGAACAGCTTGCCCAGCATCCCGCTCAATCCGGACGGTCTCACGGCAGGCAGCATCATCACCGCGATCGTCATCGTCCTGATCAGCCTCATCGGCGCAATCGTCGGCGGACTCGCCGGCATGCGGTTCCACCGCCGCGTCGACCGCGAAGCACTCGGCCGCTGACGTCCAGCACCTAACACTCATATCCAACACCTGCACCGGGCGGCTGGGCGGGCGCAGGTCTGCCCAGCCGCTACCGCACTCTCGTACCCAAAATTTTAAACAGAAATGAGACCGCCATGGCTCGCCTGCTGAAGTACATCCCCGTAATCCTGACCGTGGTCACCAAGTACCTGCGCAGCCCGCAGGGGAAGGCCGCGATGCAGAAGGTTCGCTCGTCGCGCCGCCGGTCGAAGAACGTCGGCAGTACCCGCCCGGGATACTGAAGAAATCCGTCTGCGCCGCGACCACCGGCCCTGCACCTGGCAGACGCCGCTGACGGTGACGAAAACGGGGAAGAAGCTGAGACAGTCGACAGGGGTCGGCACTGGAGCATCGCCGGCACCACCTCGGCGGGACCGGCCGACGGCTACTGAGTCCTTGATGCGAGGGGCCTGACAGCCGTGAGGGATCGTGGATTTGGGTTCGCGGCGGTTGTCCGCGAGGTCTGGCAGTGACTTTCCTCGAACGAATTCGACGGAGATTCTGCCCAAATCGCCCACATAGAGCCTGAAATTGCAGTTTTCCGGCAGATTCTCCGTCGAATTGGTTCAACACCGGACACGACGCTCCGCCTGGGCTCAGCCGCGTCCACTCGGTGCAGTCAGCTCTGACTTTCCGGGAGCGACTCCACCAATCGAATAGGGTCCGCTCACCTACGCCTCGGTCACCTGGCCGTTGTCCACCCGCCAGTGCCGGTCCGTGTGCACGTTGGCCAGCATCCGTCGGTCGTGGGTGACCAGCAGCAGCGTGCCCTCGTAGGACTCGAGGGCCTGCTCGAGCTGCTCGATGGCGGCCAGGTCGAGGTGGTTGGTGGGCTCGTCGAGCACCAGTAGATTGATGCCGTGCGCCTGCAGCAGCGCCAGGCCGGCACGGGTGCGCTCGCCGGGGGAGAGGTCCGCGGCCGGACGGTTGATGTGGTCGGCCTTGAGGCCGAATTTTGCGAGCAGGGTGCGCACCTCGGCCGTGGACAGATCGGGCACGAGTTCCTCGAAGCTGGTGGCGAGGTGCCGGGTGCCATCGAGTTGAGCCCGAGCCTGGTCGATTTCGCCAATGCTGACGCTGGCACCGAGGCTGGCCGTGCCGGCATCCGGAACCTGATGCCCCAACAGCGCGCGCAGCAGCGTGGACTTGCCGGCCCCGTTCGGCCCGGTGATGCCGATGCGCTCACCCGCGTTGACCTGCAGCGACACCGGGCCGAGGGTGAAATCGCCCTGGCGGAGCACCGCGTTGCTCAGCGTGGACACCACCGAACTCGAGCGGGGCGCGGACCCGATCGTAAAGTCGAGCTGCCACTCCTTGCGCGGCTCGTCGACCTCCTCGAGGCGCGCGATGCGGCTCTCCAGCTGCCGCACCTTCTGCGCCTGCTTCTCGCTGGACTCGGCGGATGCCTTGCGTCGGATCTTGTCGTTGTCGGGTGCCTTCTTCATGGCGTTCCGCACGCCCTGGCTTGACCATTCGCGTTGGGTGCGGGCCCGGCCCACGAGGTCGGCCTTCTTCTCGGCAAACTCGTCGTAGTGTTCGCGCTTGTGCCGGCGGGACGTTTCGCGCTCCTCCAGGTAGGAGTCGTAGCCGCCGCCGAAGACCCGGTTCGCCCCCTGGATGAGGTCGAGTTCGAGCACGCGCGTCACGCAGCGCGCCAGGAACTCACGGTCGTGGCTGACGAGCACGACGCCGCCGCGGAGGCCGGTGACGAAGGACTCCAGGCGTTCCAGGCCGTCGAGGTCGAGGTCGTTGGTGGGTTCGTCGAGCAGAACGATGTCGAAGCGCGACAGCAGAAGGGCGGCCAGTCCGACCCGCGCGGCCTGCCCGCCGGACAGAGACGTCATCAGGGTGTGCTCGGCGAGTTCGGTGCCGAAAGTGAGACCGAGGCTGGCGAGCACCACGGGCATCCGTTCATCGAGATCGGCGGCGCCGCTGGCCAGCCAGCGCTCGAGGGCGGCCGAGTACGCGTCGGCCGGGTCGAGGCCGTCGGGTCGCGGGCTCGGTGATGCATCGCCGAGAGTGGATGCCGCGTCGTCCATCTCGAGGGTCGCCTGGGCGCAGCCGGTGCGCCGGGCGATGTAACCGGCCACGGTCTCACCGGGCACACGCTCGTGCTCCTGCGGCAGGCAGCCGACGAAGGCGTCGGCCGGGGCGAGGCTGACGGTGCCGGACTGCGGTTCGGACAGGCCCGCAAGCAAGCTCAACAGCGTGGACTTGCCCGATCCGTTCACACCGACGACACCCACGACGTCGCCGGGCGCGACGGTGAGGTCGAGGGAATCAAAGAGTGTGCGGTGCGCGTACCCGCCGGTCAGGCCCTTGGCCACGAGTGTTGCGGTCATTCGTCTATTTTCTCAGACTGGCACTGCGGTTGCGCGCGTCACGGCGTGTTGCGAAAGTCTTCAAGAAGAGCGGCTCGACGGATGCCGACGGATGCAGACGGCGGCTCAGGCTGGTACCGGTTCCGCCTGCCTACGGGTCCGAGCGGGCGCCTGTGCTCGGGCTCCGGACGGAGCCTGAGCCTGACCCGGAACAACAACGGCCTCAGCGGCAGCCGGCACGAAAGCCTGAGCCGAAGTCGCAGCGGGTGCGAGGGTGAGGATTCGTTCCAGGAGCAGCGTCGCGGCGTTTCGCCGGATGGACAGCACGACCCGGGCCTCGTGCGGATTCTGCCCGGCAGGCCCCGCGGTGACAGGCCCCCCGGCCGCCGCCTCCACCTTGGCGAAGTGGGTCTGGCCGTGGCGCGGGCCGGCGCTCATGTCCACGCAGATGCGCAGGGTCGGCGCCCGCTCGGCCTCAAGAGCGCCGGTTGCGAAGGCCGCGGCGATGGAGGTATGCAGGGCGAAACGCCGCGTGCTGAACTGCGTGCCGCACTGCGTCAGGCAGGTGCCGAGCATGGCGGCCAGTGCCTGCTGGGTCAGCCCCGAGGCCGAGGCGAGTGCCCGCCGGTGGGTCTCGTCGAAGGTGTGCGGCGCCGTCGCGTCGAGCGGGACCACGGTCACCGGCCAGCTGGCCGCGAAGACGTCCGCGGCGGCCGTGGGGTCGGCGGCGATGTTGCCCTCGGCGAATTTGCCGACGTTGCCGGGCGCGAAGACGGCGCCGCCCATGATGGTGACGCGACGCACGAGCCGGGGAAGTTCCGGGTCGAGGTAGAGGGCCTCGGCCAGGTTCGTCAGCGGGCCGACCGCGATGACCTCCAGTTCGCCGGGATACTCGTGCGCCAGCCGGATCAGCAGCTCCGTGGCGCTGTCGTCGACTGGGTGCCGCCGCGAGCGGGGCAGCAGCACGTCCCCGATCCCGTTGCGGCCGTGCATGTGGGCGGTCCCGCGCCGGGAGATCCCGCTGACGGGCTCCCAGACGCCGACCGCGACCGGGATATCGTCACGCCCGGCGGTAGCGAGCAGGCTCAGGGTGTTCACCGCGGCGACGGCCGGGTTGACGCATCCGCTCACCGTGCCGATCCCGACCAGACGGATGCCCGGTGTCGCCAGCAAGAACGCAAGCGCCATCGCATCGTCGATCCCGGTGTCGCAGTCGAGGTAGATCGGGCGGGGGTGGGGAGCCGTCGTGGGAGTCATCGTTGACCATCCGTTCTCATGGTGCTGGTTCAGGGGTTCAGAAGCGGTGCGGGAGTTCATGCGGCGGGGCGCAGAATCAGGGAGGCCAGGAAGGATGCCAGGGTGAGACCCGCGGAGATCCACAGGGCCGTCTGGAAGCCGGCGACCGTGCCCGCGGCCACGACCGGGGCGACGAGGGCGATGCCGATGCCGATGCCGATGCCGAAGCAGGCGCCGTTCAGGCCGGGCAGGGCCCCGCGGGCCTCGGGCGGCGAGTTGAGCACGGAGACGCCGTTGACCGAACTCTGGAACAGGCCGAGGTAGAAGACGCCCATCACGATGAGCAGGCTGAAAACCAGCCAGCGGTCCATCGCGAACACGGCCAGGCCGACCGTGATCAGGGTGATGACGCCGCTGCTCAGCCGCAGCGCGGTGATCCAACCGATCCGCACGGCGATCCAGCCGGAGAAGATCGCCGCGGTGACGCCGACGAACGCGGTCGGGGTGAGGTAGAGCAGCGCCGACATCGAGGCGGAGAGCCCGTAACCCACCTGATTGTTCTGGCTGAGCAAGACCACGGTGAAGTTGAGCGCGGAAAAGACCCCGGCCAGGGTGAGCACCGTGGACAGCAGGAGCGGCCACACCCGGCGGGAACGCAGCGCGTGGATGGGAATGAGCGGCCGTCGGGTGCGCCTCTCAACGAGCACGAAGACGACCGCGCTGACGACCGCCCCGACGAGGTAACTGAGCGTGAGCGGGTCGGCCCAGCCTGACGACGACGCCTGCGAGATCAGGCTCGTGAGCAGCACCAGAAACAGGGACAGGATGCCGGCACCCCACCAGTCCATTGACCCGTCCTGGGTGCGCGGCTCATCCTGCGGAATGAAGAGTGCGACGCAACTGATTGCGACCAGCCCGAGGCCGAGGGTGAACACGAAGAGGAACCGCCAGCCGATGGTGTCGGTCACGTAGCCGCCGAGGAAGCCGTCGACGCCGAACAGGCCGCCGTTGACCGAGGTGATAATGCCGACCGAGATGCCGAACAGGCGGCTGTTCAGGCGCTCCGACAGTAGGAGGAAGGAGATCGTGAAGGTGGCGTTGGACGCGCCCTGCAGCACCCGGCCGAGCAGCAGCAGTGGGAGGCTCGGTGCGAGGGCGCAGATGACGGTGCCGATCAGCAGCAGCGTCAGTACGATCACGAGGCTGCGCTTGCGGCCGAGGAAATCGCTCCAGCGGGAAAAGACCATGCCGAAAACGGCGCCGGAAAGGAAGAACACCGACTGCACCCGGGCGACATCCTGCATGCTCTCGCCCAACTGGGCGCCGACGGCTGGCAAGGCGGCGGAGAGGAGGGTGGCATTCAGCTGGAACGTCAGGATCGCCAGGACCAGCGTGCCGATCAACACTCCGGGAGCCCGGGGAGCGCGGGCGCGCCCCATTACGGGAGCGGCTTCGGAGGAAAGCACGAGCATGACACGACTCCTTCATTGGAGCAAACACAAGGTCGACACGCTCAGTGTACATGCTTGTTATACAAGTGCGTGAGATCACACGATAGGCTCGACTCACCGACCAGGGGAGAACGAATGGATCGACGCACGGAGGCGGCCCTGGCAGGTCCGCTCGAGACCAATGGAAGTCTGCCGCTGCGGGTGGCGGTGTACTCGCGCATCACCGAGGCGATCCGCAACGGATCCCTGCCGATCGCCTCCCTGCTCCCATCGGAGTCCGAGCTCGGCACGGCGATGGGCGTCAGCCGCACGGTCGTGCGGGAGGCCCTCATGCTTCTCGAGGAGGACCGCTTCGTGCGCTCGCGCCGGGGCATCGGGCGCTTCGTCGCCGACCGGCTGCCTCACCTCGGGCTGCAGAAGATCCGTCCGATCGAGGAGCTTCTCAGCGAGACCGGACCGACCGTGCACGTTCGCCGCACCCAGACTGCGCTGCAGTCCGCGTCGCCCGCGTTCACTGCGGACGCCATCGGCATCCGCACCGACGAGGCCTCATGGTTTCTCGAGAGCGTCATCACCCGGGAGGGTGCACCCATCGCCCTGATCCAGGAGCATGTGCCGGGAGACCGCCTGAGCCGGCTCGGCGAGGCGGCGGTGGCGGCCGTGTCCGAGGCAGGCGTCGACGCGAACGCCCAGGGTGACGCGGGAGCTGCGGGACACAGTGCGCTCGCCGCGCTGATCGCAGTGCTCGGTCCGATCTTCGGGCCCGGCGAAACCGACATCACGCTCGGTGTTCCCGGTGCCACACGCGGCAAGCTGCTCGGGCTGCCGGCCAGCAGCCCGGTGCTCATCCTCACCCAGACTCTCGACCACGACGGGCGCCCGTTCTATCTCTCGAAGGCCCTGATCAACACCGACTTCGTGCAGCTGACGATCAGCCACGCGGTGCAGTCCTGAGCCGGGCCGCTACCGCAGCGCCGAGATAGTCATCGAGATCGCCTTGAAGTTCGCGATCCGCTGCTCGTAGCGGGCCGCGAGCACGATCAGGATGACGCCGCCCACGCCCAGCCACAGCCACCACGTCACCGCGCCGTAGGCCAGCGAGATCCAGGGCCAGAGCTGCGCCACCGCGTGCAGCATCAGCACGATCGCGCCGATCACGAACGGAGCCTGCAACTTGCGCACGGCACCGACCACGATCACCACGGTGGCAACGAGGCCGAGGCCCACCACCCGCCAGAGCGGGCTCTCGGTGATGTCGAGCAGCACCGACGGAACGAGCAGCACGAGCAGCCCGGGAGCAAGCCAGCGCCGGCTGCGCGCGGCCGGCGTGACGTCGAGGTGCAACCAACCGGTGGCCAGCAGGGCGATGGCCAGTGGAACGCTCACGATCTCCACCGTGGCCGGCGCCGCGTACGCGGACCCGGCGACCACGGCGCCGCCGCCAGGCCCGATCGCCACCCAGGCGACCATCCGGCCCAGTCGGCTGTCGTCGTACCAGAACGCCGCCAGGTGCAGCGCGGAGAAAGTCCAGACGAGCAGGATCACCCGGATGGTCGCCAGCGGCTCGTAGCCGAGTGCGGCCACCTCGGCCGCGAGAACCCCGACGGTCGCCAGGACCAACAGGACGTAACCGAGGCGCAGCGCGGGGGCATCCGTCGCTTCGCTGCGGCCCGGGCCGGTACCCTCATCGGTGCGCCGGGTGACGGTGACGAGACCTGTGCCGACGGCCGCCAGGATCAGCGCCGAGGGCAGCAGCCATGCCTCGAGCCGGGTGTCGGGGCCGTTCGGTGCGAGCTCGAGCATTGGCGGGATGCGGGATGCGGCCGTGAGCACAACCGTGAGCACAACCGTGAGCGCGCCGACGCCGAGGGCCGGCCAGGCGAGGGATGCCCAGCGCGGCCGGACCAGGAGGAGCGCCCCGCTGACGGCGAACGCACCGCCGATGGTCAGGGCCAGCACGGGGCGGAGGAGATCGCCCGTGCCGCCGACCACCGCGCCGGGCAGCAGGGCCAGGGCCAGTCCGGCCGTGATCCAGCGGGCCCGCACGGCGACCGGCGCCTCGGTGTCGGCCGGTCGCGCGCGCCCGGCGAGCACCTGGCCGACGACGATAGCGAGGACGAGCGGCACGGTCACGAACTCGAACGGTTCGGTGGCTTGCGTCCCCACGGCGCTCATCAGGGCGAACCCGGCCAGCCCCGCCGCAACCCAGCCGACGGCCATGGTCAAGGGCGCGCGCAGCCGCCACGCGGCCAGCACGTGCACGACCCCGAGGGCGAGCACGAGAACGGATGCACGCACCGCGGTCACGGCGGCGTCATCGGTCATATCGGCCCCGGTGAATGCGGCAATCTCGGCCGTCGTCACGGTCGCCAGCGCCAGCACGAGCAGCGTGATGCTCGCGATGGTGCGCGGACGGAGGGTCGCTGGGTCGGTGCGGGCGCCGATCAGGAACGCCCCCGCCGCCGCGGCAGCGAGCGGGAACAACCAGCATTCGAGCCGCGCATCGGGTGCGCCGGGTGCGCCGAGCACGCGCATCAGCTGCACGATGCTGGTCACCAGGAGCCCGATTGCTCCGCTCGTCCAGGCGGCGGCAAGGTACGCCGATCGTGATGGCCCCCAGCGCGCGACGGCAGAGCCCAGCAGCAGCACGCCGCACGCCGCGGCCATGACGATCGGACGCGCGGGCGAGCCGGAGGCCGAGGCGAGCGCCAGCGGCACGATCGCCACGAGCAGGCCGGCCAGGGTGAGCAGCGCCGCGGCCGGGCTTGCCGCTGCAGCCCGAGGAATGCGGCCGAACCGGCGGATCAGCACGGCCAGGACCAGCAGCATGCCGGCGACCGGGAGCACGTACGGCTCAGGGGCCTCGGTGCCGACGCGGTTCAGCCCGACCCAGAGGCCGGCCGTGCCGAGCAGCAGGGCGAGCCAGCCAAGATGGCGTCGCGGTGACCGGGAGCCGAAGAGCCCGTCCGGGGCGATCGCCGTGACGAGGGCGGTCGCGCCGACCAGCAGCAGCATGAGCCAGGCGAGGGGGCTCCCGGCGGCGAGAGTCAGGAGAGTGCCGGGAACCAGAATCAGGCCCGCGCCGGCCTCGAGGGCGAGCCGGTCCGTCCGCCCTTGGGTGTTCGAGGCCGTGTCACGTGCCCCCACCGTGTCGAGTACGAGGCCGAGGGCGCAGACGAGTAATGCCGCGGTCGCGACGGCGATGCCGTCGACGGGCGCGGGGGCATCCGTCGTCTGCCGCACGGACCAGATCAGCGCGAGCAGCGTTGGCGCGGCTGCGCCGAGGGCCACGACACGCTCGATCCGTGCGGTGCCGGAGTAGACGTGCAGCCGCAGCCAGATTCCGATGGCGCCGAGCAGGATCACCGTGGGCACGACCGCCAAGGTGGGGGAGCCCAGCAGCAGCGCGGCGCGAACGCCGGCCGGTAGGGTCTCCGCGAGACCGGTGACCGGCAGGGCGACGGCCGCCACGGTCGGGGCCAGCAGTGCCCAGAACGCCCAGCGGCGCTCGGTGTCGGTGAGGATGCGGCCCGCGGGGAATGACACCGCGAGCTGCAGCAGGGCGGTCGCGAGTGCGAGGGCGCGCAGGCCGTCGACGATGAGGGCCGTTTCAGAGGGTGAGGCCGCCAGCGTCAGGGCCCACGGCGTGACGACGGCGGCGACGAGCGTGAGCAGGGCGGCCCCGGCCAGGAGGATGCCCCGGCCGGCGCGGCCTTCGTGCGCCCCGGCCGCGCCGGACTAGAGCCGGTGCTCCGCCAGCCAATCCACGAGCACCCGATTGAAATCCGCCGGCCGTTCGACGCTCGGCAGGTGGGCGGTATCGCGGAAGGTGAAGCCGGTGACGTCAGGGAGCGTCGACAGGACATACTCATATTCGGCGAGATGCGGAGTGATGTCGAACTCACCGACCGAGACGAACGCGGGTACCTCGATGTCGCTGACCTGGTTGAAAGCGGGCGGCTCGAGCGGAATCGGCGTCGGGGACTCTTCCGCATGCGCGGCGTTGACACGGCCCAGCGCGTAGGCCGTGGCCACGAATTCGGGGTCGAGGTCGGCCTCGGTGCGCAGTGGGCCGAACGCCCAGAGCGCCACCTCGAGGCGCGCCAGACGGTGCCAGTCCTGGGCGTCGAATGCGGCATCCAGTTCGTCGAACCGGGCGTCCTCGAGATCGGTCAGTTCAACTTCGGGGAACCCGCTGGGCCCGGCTCCCACGGTCACCAGGCCGTCCACGCGGTCGGGGCTCTCCGTGGCCAGGTCGATGGCGATCCCGCCTCCGCGAGAGCACCCGATCAGCGTGGCCGACGCCACCCCGAGGTGGTCGAGAACCGCGAGGGCGTCCGCGCGCGGCGAGAACTCCACGTTCTCGGTGGTCGTCTGGCCGCATCCGCGGCTATCGAAACGGATGACGAAGTGGCCGGCAGCCAGCGCGTCGATCTGCGGGTCCCACATGCGCAGATTGGCGATGCCGGCATGCATCAAGAGGAGTGCCGGTGACGAAACGTGGCCGGCCGTTTCGTAGTGGAGCGACGCGCCCGGAACGGTGAGGTGAGGCATGATTCAGCGTAGGCGTGCGGCGGGCGCCGCGGCAAGGGAATTACCGTTAGCGCACGAATCTGTGACCGTTGAATGCCGGCGACCCCAACTCGAGTGACGGGTGTGCAGGTGGACAAATTGACATCCATCGGGGCAAGAGTCACACTCGATATATCGACACCGATCGATTAGTTGGTTGTCTGCCGCCCTGGGCCACGACGTGGCCCCATGAATTGGACCCACGACCTGGGACCAGCGGATCAACCTCATGGCGCTCGCCCCAGAGTTGCGCGACGCCCCCATCAATGCCCCGTCATCTGCGCCGGGACTGAGCGGGCAAGTCCGAGGACTCTTGTGTCCCGGTTGCCCCGCGAACTCCTGCTCGCTTCGCGTGGCCGAAAAATACGAGGAACACCATGAACGCGTACATCACGACCACCTCTCCCCGCGACGGTGATTTCGGCATGCCTATGGCCCATCCGGCAGGATGGGCCATAGGCTCTTTCAACCCAGAGTCGTGCTGAGGGTGTTGTCTATTCCAGGATGCCGCAGGCGGCCGGATCCGTTGCTTCTGCCGGCAGGTTCGGGTCGAGTTCGCTTGCACCTCGGCTGAAGTCATACTCGCCGTTGCCGTTGTAGTCGACGCCATGGATCACGACGACGCCTTCGCCCTCGCGGATGGAATCAGCGATCTCTTTCGCCGTTCCTGTTCCGCTGGGGCCGGGGTATCCGGTTCCCCCCACCTTGGTGATGTGGAGATTGTCGCGGCTGTAGTGGTAGCTGCCGCCCTCAGACACCGGGAACCGGGTGACGTCCAGCAAGCTGGCCGGTGAGGTGTCCCCTGTCGTCGTCAGTGAGACGACGACCGGTCCGTAGGCGGGAATCCCTTCCACGGTGTTCAGGCGACCATCACCGTTGCTGTCCAGTGCGATGGTGGGGCACTCTTGCATCGCCTGGTTGCCGTAGTGAATGTGCTGAGCGTGCGGGGCCTCTGGCATCAGCCCGGAGGCGTGCACTTCAATGTGCTTGATCTTCTGGTTGCGAACTGTCGCGGTTGCAGTTCCGGATGCCCCGGATCCGTTGAGTTCCGTGAGGTTCGCGGTCAACGTCACCGTTTTGGGGGTGCGTTCGGATTGCGTGGTCTGCGCTTGAGCTGCTCCGGATCCGAGTACGGCTGCGGCGAACAACGCAACAGTCGAAACTCCGAGAATCCCGATGGAATGTCGTTTCACGATTTACTCCTTGGTCAGCGGTCAACGAGGAATTCCCGTTGATCATTGGTGGTTCGGAGCGGACAGTAATGAGGTTTGGTCATGTAGACAAGGCCGGGTGCGTGTCGGTCATCCGATTCGGTCTCGGAGAGACGACTTCCTCGTCGCAGGTTTGCCGGTCCATCCACAGGGTTCGTGAACTAAGGTTAGCCTTGCCTCAGTGTGACTGCGGGGGCAAACTTCGACCAGAGACAGCCGTGCGCACCGACAAAACATACGATGCATTCCCGCCCGCAAGGATATGCGCGGTAGAACCACTGAGGAGCACCCGACGCGACCCGGTGGGCGGTCTTGAGGCCCTCCGACTCCTCTCCGGCGATCCGTCCGCGACTGCCCTCGTGACCGCGAATGGAACCATAAACTACGCCGAACTGGACGAACTTGTCCGTGACCGGCGTGAATTATTGGGAGACGGCCGCCGACTCGTCATGGTGTCGTGCGCGAACGCCCTGGAGCCCCTGGTGACTTATCTCGCCGCGCTCGCGGCGGGGCATCCAGTTCTCCTCGTCGCGGGCGACGGGGACGAGCCGAGCCAGGAGCGGAACAGGAACGGGCTCCTTGAGCGTTACGACCCCGACGTGGTTTTGGCGCCCGTCGGCGGCGAATGGCGTCTGGATGAGCGACGCGAGGGAAGCCGGCACACGTTGCACCCTGAGCTGGCACTGCTGCTCAGCACCTCGGGCTCGACAGGATCGCCGAAACTCGTTCGGCTGTCACGCGAGAATGTGCGCAGCAACGCGAGAAGCATCGCCGACTACCTCGCCCTGACCGAGCAGGACCGGGCGGCCACAACCCTGCCGATGCACTACTGCTACGGCCTCTCAGTCGTGAACAGCCACCTGATCTCCGGGGCGAGCCTGCTCCTCACCGAGCGTTCTGTGGTCGAGTCTGCATTCTGGAACGAGTTCGACGCGGCAGGGGCCACCTCCTTCGCCGGCGTTCCCTACACCTTCGACCTTCTCGATTCGACCGGATTCGCTGGGCGCCAACATTCGAGCCTGCGCTACATCACTCAGGCCGGCGGCCGGCTCGGCCCCGACCGGGTGCGCGATTACGCCCGGCTGGGGCAAGAACGTGGATTCGACTTCGTCGTCATGTACGGACAGACAGAGGCGACCGCACGGATGGCCTACCTGCCGCCGGAGTTGGCGGCGACCCGGCCTGAATCCATCGGAATCCCGATACCGGGCGGGCAGTTCCGCATCGACGACGCCGACGAGCACTCGGTCGGTAACCTCGTGTACACCGGGCCGAACGTCATGATGGGATACGCGGAGAGCCCGGAGGAACTCGCCGCTGGACCGACAGTGGGGGATCTGCGCACCGGCGATCTAGCCCGCCAGCACGACGACGGACTCTTCGAAATCGTCGGGCGGAGCAGTCGCTTCGTCAAGATATACGGCCTGCGGATCGACCTCGACCGGGTCGAACGGCTCCTTGACGACGACGGTGTCGAAGCGAGGGCGGTGAACCTTGAGGAACGCCTTGTGGTCTTCGTGCGAGAGCGGTGGGCCCTCGGGCTCGTCGCGCCGATCGTCGCGGAGGCGCTTGGCTTGCCCGATCACATCGTCCGGGTGCACCTTGTCGAGGAGTTCCCCCTGACGTCCAGCGGCAAGCCAGACACCGCGAGCCTGCTTCGGGAGGCGGCGGACCTCGAGCGAGAAGTCCCGCTGGTGGATCGCAGAGGGACCGTGACGGCGGAAAATATTCGGGCGCTCTACTCAACCCTCCTTGACCGTCCGGACGCGGTCCTGGACGACAGCTTCGTCGCGCTGCACGGCGACTCGCTCAGCTACGTCGAGGTCTCGGTGCGGCTCGAGCAGATGCTCGGCACGCTCCCCAGGGACTGGCCCGCGAAATCGGCCCGGGAGTTGGCGAGCCGCCGAACCGCACCGTCCGGGGCGCGACCCCGACGGTCGCTGGCGCGCATGGAGACATCCGTAGTGCTGCGGGCTATCGCCATCGCGCTCATCACGGGGACGCACGCCAACCTCTTCCAGATGCAGGGCGGTGCTCACCTGCTGCTCGGAATCCTGGGCTATAACCTGGCCCGATTCCAGTTCGCCGATGTACCTCGGCCGGTACGGCTCGGGAAGCTTCTGCGCAGCGCCGTCCAGATCTTCGTCCCGGCCGTGCTGTGGATCGGTGGAGTTGCCCTGATCGGAGGGATGTACGAACCCGCGACGGTCTTCATGCTGCACAACCTGCTCGGCGGCGACGAACGCTGGACGGTGCAATGGCAGTACTGGTTCCTGGAATCCGTCGTGTGGACGATCCTTGGCCTTGCGCTTCTCTTCTGCGTGCCCCAGCTCGACCGGATCGAGCGCCGATACCCCTTCGTCTTCGCGGCGTCCTTCTTTGCGGGGGCGCTTCTGCTTCGTCTGCTGCTGACCGGAGGGGTCGAGGCAGGGCCGACCGAACGTTATTCGCTGCCGTTCGTGCTCTGGCTCATCGCTCTCGGCTGGCTCATCGCGCGTTCCACGGACGTCACTCGGCGGGTGCTGAGCTCTGCGCTCGTCGTGCTCTCCGTTCCGGGCTTCTTCGGCGACCCGGCCCGCGAGGCGATCACGATTGCGGGACTGCTTCTTCTCCTCTGGATTCCGGCCGTCCCCGTCCCGCGGATTCTGGTGTCGGTGCTGAGCGTCACGGCCTCGGCATCGTTGTTCGTATATCTCGTCCATTGGCAGGTCTTCCCGCTTTTCGGGGACGACGTACCGCTGCTCGCCACCCTTGCCTCCTTCGCGGTGGGTATCCTCGCCTGGCGAGGATATTCCGCACTGAGCGCTTGGTGGACCCGTCATCCCGCGGTCGCAACCCGCACGCTTGTGGCCAATGTATTCGCGACAAGAACGTCGGCCGGTCGCCGGCGGTGAGGTTGGGCTGGATGAGCGGGGCATAGTTCGGGGTGAGGTCGGGTGCGGTTAGGAACGCGGGAGACGCCGTCCCCCGATGAGCAGCCAGAAGATCATGGCGGTCTCGCCCACGAAGCCGAACAGGCCGAAGGTCGGGGTGAAGGCGGGTGCCACCACCAGGCCGATGAGGTCGGCAATGTAACCGATGCCGGCGAGACCGATCAGGATTCCAAAGACCTTCGGCATGAAGCCCGAGCGGATCGACAGGTAGGCGATCAGGAGGAGATGCACCCCGAACAGGCCCAGGGCGGTGGTCCAGATCGACGAGAACGACTCGATGTCGGCCAGCGCGGCTTCCGGGGTGTCGAGGTTGGTGAAGGCGACCACGAGCCGGCTGAGAGCGACCATGAACCACCCGGCGAAAGCGATTCTGATCAACCCGGCACCAGCGGAGACGACACGGCTGACGGGCTTGAAGAGCGCGTAGGTGCCGGCGGCGGCGACGACGTCCAGCACGACGACGACACACAGCGCGCCGATCCCGGCGAGCCACAGCGCCGGCGAGGCGGAAATGGCATCGGTCGTCTTTTCCGCATCACCGGCGGTCACGAGGCTGTTGACGGCGATGAAATAACCAAAGATCGAGAGGAACACCATGGCCGTGAGGGCGGTGCCCGTTACGAGCGCTCCGGTCCGCTGTGACCAGCGGAAGGGGTTGAGGGTGGCAGCCGGCGCCGTGGCGCTGGGGGCGGGGTGGAGGTGAGTGGTCATGGCTCGTATCCTTACTGTATCTGTGGCTAGAACTTACGACGTATGTTTATGATGTAAGTAAAATATATGTACGTGGTAAGGTTTGTCAACGAATATGAGTGCAGGAGAGAGACTTGGCAGCAGCACGTGAAGCAGCACCCGCACCCCGAGCTCGTTTGAACCGCGAGCGGGTGATCGCCACCGCCGTTCGCCTTGCCGACACGGAGGGGCTTGAAGCCCTCACGATGCGGCGTCTGGGCGAGGATCTGAACGTGAAGGCCATGTCGATCTATAACCACGTGGCCAACAAGGATGACCTCATCAACGCCATGGCCGATGCGATCTTCGGCGAGATCGAATTGCCGTCACACAGCGATGAGTGGAAGCCGGCAATCCGAAAGCGCTCGATCTCATTCCGGGATGTCCTCGCCCGTCATGCCTGGGCTACGACCGTTCGTGACTCCGGAACGAACCCGGGACCGGGCACCCTCCGCCACCACGACCGGGTGATCGGAACCTTCCGCAACGGCGGTTTCTCGGTTGAGAAGACGGCCCACGCTTTCTCCGCTGTCGACAGCTATATCTACGGGTTCGCGATGCAGGAGAAGAGCCTGCCCTTCACCACGCCGGACGAGACGGCAGCGATGGCCGCGATCATGCTGGCGCAGCTGACCACAAGCGAGTACCCGTACCTGGCTGAACTCACGGCCGACCACGTCTTGAAGCCCGGATACTCCTATGGGGATGAATTCCTGGTCGGGCTCGACCTCATACTCGACGGACTCGAGACTCTGCGAGACACCGATCAGGCCTTTGAATGAATGAGGGCGTCATGAGACACACGTGACGGGCACCCATCGACATTCCACGCGGCATCCGCGCCCCGGCCGTCACCTACACGGTGGTGGCGTCATCGACCTGGCCGACGAGCTCCTCGATGATGTCCTCGAGGAACAGAACGCCCGTGGCGACTCCGTCAGCGTCGAACGATGTGGCGACATGCGCGCCGAGGCGCCGCATCGACGCCAGGGCATCTTCGAGCTCGCTGCCCCGGAACACGGAGGCCAGGCGACGGATGCGTTTGGCCGGCACCGGCTCCGTGAACGTGCTCCCGGAGGTGAGGTCCATCACGTCTTTCAGATGCAGGTAGCCCGTGGGCTGCCCGTCGACGTCAGTGAGGATGTACCGGGAGTAGCCGTGCTGGGCGACGGCCCGCTGGATGTCGGCGGGTGACGCGGATGCCGGCAGGCAGACCATTGCGCCGATCGGCACCTCCACGTCGGAGACTCGCTTCGAGGTGAACTCGAACGCGGCGGAGAGGGTGCCCGAAGCATCCGTCAGGAGACCCTCGCGGGTGGACTGCTCCACGATGCCGGCCACCTCGTCGAGGGTGAATGCGCTGGTCGCCTCATTCTTCGGCTGCACCTTGAACAGGCGCAGCACCCCGTTCGCCAGCCAGTTCAGGCTGACGATCACTGGGTTGAAGATGCGGGCGACGAGGACGAGCGGCGGCGCCAGGATGAGCGCGGCGCGGTCGGGCACGGAGAAGGAGATGTTCTTGGGCACCATCTCGCCGAACACCACGTGCAGGAACGTCACGAGCGCGAGCGCGCTCGCGAAGGCGATCACGCTGATCGCGCGCTCAGAGAGTCCGGTCAGGGCCAGCGGGTACTCCAGCAGGCCGTGGATGGCCGGCTCGGACACGTTCAGGATGAGCAGCGAACACACGGTGATGCCCAACTGGCTGGTCGCCAGCATCAAGGTCGCGTGTTCCATCGCCCAGAGGGTGGTCTTCGCCGCCTTGTTGCCGCGGGCGGCGAGCGGCTCGATCTGCGACCGGCGGGCCGAGATCACGGCGAACTCGGCGCCCACGAAGAACGCGTTGACGGTCAACAACACGACGAGCCAGATCAGGCCCGGCCAGTACTCACTCATGGGTCAGGTCCTTCTGGATTCGGGTGACGATTCGGTCGTGTCTGGTGGCCAGGCTCGGATCGTGCTCGGGGTCTTCGGGGGTGTAGCGCACGCGCTGAACCTGCACGCCATCGACTCGGTCGATCCGCAGGATGCCACCGTCGACGGGGACCTCGTCGCCGAGTTCGGGAATGCGGTCGAGCTGATCGGCGATGAAGCCCGCGACGGTCTCGTAGTCGCCGTCCTCGGGCACCGTGACGCCCGTCCGATCGAACAGCTCGTCCGGCCGCCAGCCGGCGTCGAACACCACAGAACGACCCGAACGGATGACGCCGGCTTTCGCCCGGTCATGCTCGTCTTCCAGCTCGCCCACGAGTTCTTCGACGAGGTCCTCGAGCGTGACAATGCCGGCCGTTCCGCCGTATTCGTCCGCGACGACCGCGATCTGGAAGCCCTGTCTGCGCAGCAGGCCCAGGAGCGTGTCGACGGCCATCGACTCGGGCACACGCAGTGCCTCCACCTTCAGCTCGTCGGCGGTGACCTGGTCGCGTTGCGCCAGCTCGACGGCGAAGGCCGCCTTGACGTGCAGCACCCCGACGATGTCGTCGGAATCCCTGTCGATCACGGGGAAGCGGGAGTAGCCGGTGGCCGTGGACAGGGCCAGGATGCTCTCGGCAGAGTCGGTGACCTTGACCGAGGACATCCGTACCCGGGGGGTCATGACGTCGTCGACCGTGTGGTCGGCAAAGCGCAGCGTGCGGTGCAGCATGGCCGCGTGGTCGTTGTCGAGCACGCCTTCCGTCGCCGACCGCCGCACGAGGAAGCTGAGCTCTTCGGCGCTGCGGGCACCCGAGAGTTCCTCTTTCGGCTCGATGCCGACCAGGCGGATCAGGGCGTTGGCGGTGTTGTTGAACAGCAGAATGACGGGCTTGAATACGGCGGTGAACAGGGCCTGCGGGGGCAGCACGATCTTTGCCGTGGCCAGCGGCACGGCCAGGGCGAAGTTCTTCGGCACGAGCTCGCCGATCACCATGGAGAACAGGGTGGCCAGCGAAATGGCGATGATGGTGCCGAGCAGCGGCACGAGTCCTTCGGGCACGCCGGCGCCCGTGAGCGGCCCGGTCAGCAGCGAGCTGATGGCGGGCTCGAAGGTGAACCCGGTCAGCAGGGTGGTCAGCGTGATGCCGAGCTGCGCGCTGGACAGGTGCGTGGAGGTGATCTTCAGGGCCTTGATGGTCGGGCCGAGGCGTTTCTCGCCGCGTTCCTGCCGGGCCTCGAGCTCGTTGCGGTTCAGGGTGACCAGGGAGAATTCGGCGGCGACGAAGATGCCCGTTCCGACGGTGAGGAGAAGCCCGACCCCCACCATCGCCCACTCAAACAGCATGTGGCCCTCTCAGACTCGGGCGCAGGATGTCGAGGCGTGGCTGGATGGGCGAGGGTTTATCAGGGTCCATGAGGAGGGTAAGACTATCGGGCGGTGCCCGGCTGTGGCTGGGAAACTCTCGGTTCCAGCCTCCCTAAGCTCGTCGCGTGGGCGGTGCTCTGGTCGGCTTCTCCATCATCGGATTCGTGATCCTGGTGGGCTGTCTCGTCGCGCTCCTCGGCATCATCGGCGTCGGCGCCGGGCTGGCCATCAACCGGGTGTTCTTTCACACTCCGATGGCTGAAACCATGCTGGGTGCGGCTGCTCCTGGCGTTCGGCATGTCGTTGCACGGGGAGCGCCTGCTCAAGGCGGGATCGGCGCGCAAACGCGTGGCGGCGGCATCCGTCATCAAGGGGGTCGTGATGCCGGTGGTGCCTACATCTTCGGCCGGTTCGTCTCCGGCTGGACGCTGCGAAGCTGTTCGCGGTGGTGGCCGTCGCGGCGCTGCCTGCCCCGATCTAGCGGCCGGCCGGCCGATGGCCGAGCACGACATCGATCGCTCGAAGCCGAACACGGCTCCGGACCACAAAGCGAGGGAATGCCGGCCGAGCTGAGTCCGACGCCCTACGCCTCGTTCCGAACGAATTCGACGGAGATTTTGCTTTAGAAAGCGTGTTTCGGTTCAAAAACGGGTGCTTGACCAAAAATCTCCGTCGAATTGGTTCGACGCCGGGCACAGCGTTCCGCCTTCGATGAACCGAGGCCACTCGGTGCGGTCAGCTCTGACCTTGCGAAAGCGACACAACCAAACGATTCGGACTCACTCATCTAACACCGGGGGCCGCCGTCGCAGCCAGGGGCGCAGCATCCGGGTGATCTGGGGCATGACCAGGAAGGTCCTGGCCCCGCTGAGCCCAGCGCGTGGCCGCAGAGATGCGGGTCGGCTCGACGCGGCGGGTGACGGAGACGGTGACGGAGGTCGCTGGGCGCGCTTGTGGCGATATTGTGGCGATACTGTGGCGCCCCCAGGGTATGGAAGTCATCGTGCGAGTAGCGCCGCCGCGCTCGCACGCGCCGTTGCCGGCACGTTTCCGGCTCGGTGCGCCGGTTAGAAGATCATCGGGCGGTCGTCGTCTTCGCCCTCGAGGGTCAGCTCCACGACCACGGGAACGTGGTCGCTCGGCGCATCACCCTTGCGCTCATTGCGGTGGATGCTCGCCGCGGTCACCAGATCCGCGAACGCGGGGGAGCCGAGGATGAAGTCGATCCGCATGCCCTCGTTGCGGGGGAACCTCAGCTGTTTGTAGTCCCAGAAGGTGTAACCCTCCGGAGCCAGCGGGCGCACCACATCGAAGATGCCCTCCGCCTCGAACGCGCGGAACGCGGCCCGCTCGGGCTCGGAGACGTGAGTGGATTTGCCGGGAACGAAGCTCGGGTCACCCATGTCACGCTCGAATGGGGCCACGTTCCAGTCGCCCATCAGTGCGAGGGCCAGGTGCGGGTCGCGAGCCAGTTCGTTTCGGGCGTGCGCGCGCAGGCGCTCCAGCCAGTCCAGCTTGTAGGCGAAGTGCGGGTCGTCGATGCTGCGTCCGTTCGGAACGTACAGGCTCCACAACCGCAGGTCCTCCACCGTGACGCCGAGCGCCCGGGCCTCGAGCGGGAGGACGGGACCCTCCTGGCCCTTCAGAAAGCCGGGCATGCCGGGGAAGCCGGTGGCGACATCCGTCATCTCGAGGCGACTGGCGAACGCGACGCCGTTCCACTGGCTGAGGCCGTGGACGGCGAGCTCGTAGCCGGCGTCCTCGAACGCCTGCGCCGGGAACTGCGGAGGCTTACATTTGATCTCCTGCATCGCGAGCACGTCGATGTCCTCGCGCACCATCCAGTCGACGACCCGGCCGACTCGGGCACGGATGGAGTTGACGTTCCAGGTGGCGATGCGCATGCTTCCAGCCTATTTGACGGATGCCGCTCGGGCGTTTCTAAGTGGGGAGGGGAGTTCTCGGAGCCGGGAGTGACAGGATCGAACCACAACGAAAGGCAGGGCGGTAACCATGACGGATTTGCAGATCGGCTACGCGGCGATGCTGGAGCAGTTCGCGCCCGCGGAGGCGGTGGCCCTGTCGGCCTACGCCGAGGAACACGGGTTCACCGGGGTGATGGCGGCCGACCACTTCCAACCGTGGGTGCCCGCCCAGGGTGAGTCCTCGTTCGTCTGGAGCGTGCTCGCGGCGATCGGTGAGCGCACGAAGGGGGACCTCGGGCCCGGCGTCACCGCGCCCACCTTCCGGTGGCACCCGGCGATGGTGGCGCAGGCCTCCGCGACGCTCGCCTCGATGTACCCCGGCCGGCACTGGCTCGGCCTCGGCTCCGGCGAAGCTCTGAACGAGCACATCGTCGGCCAGTATTGGCCGGAAGCCCCCGAGCGCATCAATCGCATGTTCGAGGCCATTGAGATCATCTCCAAGCTGTTCACCGCCTCCATCGCAGGCAAGGACGTCAAGCACTCCGGCCAGTTCTACAAGCTCGAGTCGACCCGGCTCTGGACCATGCCCGAGGTGGCCCCGGAGATTCTCGTCGCCACCGCCGGCCCGGTCACGGCCAAGCGCGCCGGGCGTCACGCCGACGGCCTGATCACGGTCGGAGCCCCGCTGGAAAAGATCTCGATGCTGTTCGGCAAGTTCGACGACGGCGCCCGGGATGGCGGCAAGGACCCGGCCGCTATGCCCAAGGTGCTGCAGCTGCACATGAGCTGGGCCGAAACCGACGAGGAGGCCATGCGGAACGCCCTGGTCGAGTGGCCGAACGGCGGGATGAAGTTCCCGAAGGGGGATATCCGTTCACCGTTCGAATTCGAGCAGATCGCCAAACTCGTTCGGCCCGAGGACTTCGAGGGCCGCATGATCATCTCAGCCGACCCCGACGACCACCGGGCCTACATCCAGAAGTTCGTCGACCTCGGCTTCGACCGCATCTACCTGCACAACGTGGGCCGCAACCAGCGCCAGTGGATCGACGTTTTCGGCGCATCCGTGCTGCCGAAGCTCGTGCGCTAGTGGTGCCAGAACCAACCGGCCTGCACGTTTTCGTGCTGGGGGGCATCGGTGAGGTCGAGGCCGGCGCAGACCTCGCTGCGCTCATCGCCGACGCGGCAGGCAGCCGCCTGCGCGACGGCGACATTCTCGCCGTGACAAGCAAGATCGTGTCCAAGGCCGAGGGCCGCCAGGTGCGGGCGGCCGATCGGGAACAGGCGATCACCGACGAGACGGTGCGGGTCGTCGCGACCCGCGCCTTTCCCGGCGGGATGACGCGGATCGTCGAGAACCGCCAGGGCCTGGTGATGGCGGCGGCCGGCGTCGATGCGAGCAACACCCCCGACGGGTTCGTGCTGCTCCTTCCCGTCGATCCGGATGCCTCCGCGCGCGCCCTCTGCGCAGCCCTCCACGAACGCACCAGCCTGCGGCTCGGCGTGCTGATCACCGACACCGTCGGGCGCCCGTGGCGTGAGGGCCAGACCGACATCGTGATCGGAGCCGCCGGAGTCACGGTTCTCGACGACCTGCGCGGCACGACCGATGCGTCCGGCCGGCGCCTCGACGTGACCGTCGCCGCGGTCGCCGATGAGATCGCCGGCGCGGCCGATTTGGTGAAGGGCAAGACCAGCGGCAACCCGGTCGCGGTCGTGCGCGGGCTCGGTCGTCTCGTGGGCGAGCCCGACGACGCGGATACGCGCGGAGCGACCCGGCTGCTGCGGCCGAGCGAGAACGACATGTTCCGGCTGGGGAGCGCCGAGGCGCACGCCGAGGGTTTCTCGGAGGGGTACGCGGCGGGGCTGGCCGCTGCCGCCGTCGACGCGGCATCCGTCGTTTCCGTCACCGAATGAGCTGGGTGGCGATCGTGCCCGTCAAGGGCAACCCCGGGGCGAAGAGCCGGCTGGGCGAGCGGCCTGATCGGGCCGGGCTGGCGGATGCCTTCGCTCTCGACACGGTCGCGGCCCTGCTGGCGGCGCATGGTGTCGACCGGGTGCTGGTCGTCACGGGCGACGGTGAACTTTCGGGTCGGCTGGCCGGGCTCGGGGTCGACATCGTGCGCGAGGCCCCGGTGCGCGAATCGATCCTTCCCGCAGACCCGTTGAACGCGGCAATCCGGCAGGGACTGATGGTTGCCCGCGGGGCATTTCCGGAGGCGAACCTAGCCGTGCTGACCGGCGATCTGCCGGCGCTGACGCCCGCGGATGTCGAGCGCACTCTGCACCTCGCCGCCGCGCACGATCGCAGTTTGGTGCCCGACGCGGCCGGAACCGGCACCACGGCTCTGCTCGCGCTCGCCGGAGTCCCGATCGAGCCTCGGTTCGGGGTTGGGTCTCGGGCCGCCCATGAGGCCGCCGGCCATGTGCCGCTCGTGCTGGCGGCATCCGTTTCGATCCGTCACGACGTCGATACCGCCGCCGACCTTGCGGTGGCGCAGCGTCTCGGCGTCGGGCCGCACACCCTCCTGGTCGTCGAGGCCCCGGGGTCGGCCGCCGCGCGCTGATCGGCGCGTCGCTACAGTCGGAGATTTTTCGCGAAACGCCGGGTCACTTCAGGGCGCCGTGAGCGGCGTGTCGCAAAAATCTCCGAGGTTACGTGCACGCCCGTTGCGGCAGGGAGTCGAAACTGTTGCCGCCATAGATGGAGCTGCCGCGGCTGTGCTACTGCCGCTCAGACGACGGAGTGGGTGCCGCGAGCGAAGGCGAGCGCATCCGCCGCGAGCCGCATGGTTGTCGCGGCATCCCGCATCCAGAGCGGCACGGCGACCGAATGGATGCCGGCGGCCGCCAGCGCCGGCAGCGCGCCGGCATCCGTCTCGTCCACCAGCCACCCGTCGAGCACGCCGCCCGCGGCGCGGGAGCCGTAGTGCAGGCCCACGGCCTCGGCCGTAGTCTCGACGCCGATGGTGTGCAGGCAGGCGTCGGCCATGCCGCGCACGGCCGCGCCCGCGATGATCGGCGAGACGCCGACCACCGCGGCGGTGCTGGAACGCAGGGCGTCCCGGATGCCCGGTACGGCGAGGATCGTGCCGACCGAAACGACCGGGTTCGACGGCGGCAGGATCACCAGGTCGGCCGTCATGATGGCGTCGACGACGCCCGGCGCGGGGACTGCGGACTCGAGTCCGACCTGCACGAACTCGGTCGCCGGAACGCCGGCGCGGTAGCGCACCCACCACTCCTCGAAGTGGATCAGCTCGCCGGCCCGGTGCTCATCGGCATCCATAGCCAGTCGGGCATGTGTCTCGACGGGGATGTCGCTCATCGGCAGCAGGCGCGCCCCGGGCTGCCAGCGGCGGCAGAGGAACTCGGTGGCCTCGCTCAACGTGGAGCCGTTCCGGAGCAGGTCGCTGCGCACGATGTGGGTGGCCAGATCCAGGTCGCCGAGCGTGAACCAGGACCAGCCGCGCCCGTAGGCGGCGATCTCAGCGGAGGCGCGGCGGGACTCCTCGGGCCGCCCCCAACCCTGCTCCTCGTTGATGCCTCCGCCGAGGGTGTACATCACGGTGTCGAGGTCCGGGCAGATGCGCAGCCCGTCCAGCCACATGTCATCGCCCGTGTTCACGATCACCGTCACCGTCGCCTCCGGCTCGGTTTCCGCCAGGTGCTTCAGCAGCCCGCGGGTGAACCGGGCGCCGCCGATGCCGCCGGCCAGAACGGTGATGGTCGTCATCTGTGCGCTCTTCCGTGCTGGGTGACTTCGGGTTCACGGGGAGGCGGGAAGGCCGGAATCGTCGTGGATGGAGCGAACACGATCACCGGATGCCCGCCGCGCGGATGTGGGATCACGTCGCAGTCCACGCCGTAGACCTCCGCAATGGTCGCCGGCCGCAGCACCGCCTCGGGGGTGCCGGCCGCGACCAGTCGCCCGTGGTGCAGCAGCAGGATCTGGTCGCAGAACGCGGCGGCCAGATTCAGATCGTGCAGGGCCATGATCGCGGTCAGGCCCGTGCCGGCCGCGCCCGCGCAGAGCCCGCGCACCTGCCCGAGCAGCCCGATCTGGGCGCTCACATCGAGGTGGTTGTTCGGCTCGTCCAGCAGCAGCAGACTCGGCCGCTGCGCCAACGCCCGGGCGATCTGCGCGCGCTGCTGCTCGCCGCCGCTGAGCGTATGCCACGCCCGGTCGGCGAGGTCGCTGCCGCCGACCACGGCCAGCGATTCCTCGGCCACCCGGTGGTCGTCGTCGCCGCCGAAGCTGCCGAGCACCCGGCTGCGGTGCGGGATCCGGCCGAGGAGCACGACCTCGCGCACCGTGAGGTCGACGCTGGGCGTGGCGTTCTGTTCGAGCAGCGCCACCCGCCGGGCGGTCTCGCGCCGCGACAGACCGGACCCTCTGCCGGATCGCGCTCCGTCGAGTTCGACGCCGCCGGCATCCGGTGCCTCCAGCCCCGCGATCAGGCGCAACAGGGTGGACTTGCCGGCCCCGTTGGGTCCGAGCAGGCCGGTCACTGCGCCCGTGGGCACGACCGCCGACACATCGGTCAGAATCGGGGTGCCGTCGACCTGGAACGACACCCGGTCGAGGATCACGACCATGCGGCGGCCTTTCTGCTCTTGATCAGCACGATGAAGACGGGCACGCCGATCAGCGCGGTGATGATGCCCACGGGCAGCTCGCGGGGGTCGAACACCGTGCGGGCGACCGTGTCGGCCACGATCAGGAACAGGGCGCCGAGCACCACGGTCAGCGGCAGCAGGCGGCGGTGGCCGGGCCCGCTCAGGCCGCGCACCAGGTGCGGCAGGATCAGGCCGACGAAGCCGATGGCCCCGCTCACGGCCACCATGGCGCCGGTCAGTAGCGCCACCGCGCCGAGCAGTATCCACCGGGTGCCGTTGACGTTGATGCCGAGGGATGCCGCGGCGGTGTCCCCGAAGGTGAACGCGTCCAGGCGGGTGGCCGAGAGCACGATCCCGGCGCCGACCACCACGAGGGCAGTGCCCGAGATGACGACGCTCGACCACGAGCTGCCGGCCAGCGAGCCCAGCAGCCAGTTGAGGATCTCCCGGTAGGAGTCGCCCTTGGCTGCCCAGAAGATGATGAAGGACGTGCCGGCCGCACCCAGTTGAGCGATGGCCAGGCCCGAGAGCACCGCGCGCCCGGGCGTGATCGTGTTGGCGACCCGCGCGATGCTCAGCGTGGCGACGAGGGCTGCCAGCGCGCCGAGGAACGCCGCGGCCGGCAGCGCCACCGCGACGCCGAGAACGATCACACAGACCGCGCCGAGAGAAGCCCCGCTCGACAGCCCGAGCAGGTAGGGGTCCGCCAGCGGGTTGCGGGTCACCGACTGCATCACCGCGCCGCAGAGCGCGAGCCCCGCGCCGACAGCGGCCGCGGTCAGAACGCGCGGCAGGCGCAGCTGCCACACGATCGAGTCGGTCAGCGGGGCCACCCCGGCGGCGCCCGGCAGGCCGAGGTGCCCGGCGAGGCTCGCGGCGACATCCGTCAGGCTCACGTCGGCCGGACCGATGGTCACGGCCAGCCCCGCCGTGAGCACGAGGGCCAGGACCGACAGGGCGAGCCAGCCCAGGTAGCCCGCGCGCCCGGCCACGCGACGGCTCTGGGCCGCCGTGCGTTCCGGCTGCTGCAGCTCCACCCGATCCACCTGCCTCGCCTGTTCCGTCGTGTCTGTCCCGTTGGTGCTGTCCTGGCGTGTCCTGCGTCGTGCGTCGTGCTCTGGCGCCGGTCGCTAGCCGGCCGTCGTGGACCCGAGCGCGTCGAGCTGTTCGATGGTTGACGCGGCGGCTTCGACGTTGCGGATGCCGGCCTCGGTGGCCGCGAACGGCAGCACGATGTAGCGCTGGTTCTTCACGGCGTCGAGTTGCTGCGTGGCCGGGTTCGTCTCGAGGTTCGCGATCTTCGACTCCGCGGTGTTCCAGGTGGCGTCGACGAGCACGATCACGCTCGGGTTCGCCTCGATGACCGACTCCCAGCCCACCGAGGTCCAGGTGTCCTGCACGTCGGCGAACACGTTGGTCAGGCCCGCGGCCGCCATGATCATGTTGGGCGAGCCGATGCCGGCGCCCACGTAGGGAGTGTCGGTGCCGCTGGAATACCAGAGCGCGGTGGTGTCCGCGGCGGCGGGGTCAAGGGCCGCGAGGGTCTTCTGCTGATCGGCGACCAGGTCGGCCGCGGCCTCTTCGGCGCCGAAGATCGCGCCGGCCTCGGTGATCTCGGCGAACACGGAGTCGAAAGTGAGCGGGTCAGGCATGTAGCCCTCGCCCTTGCAGGCGGCGGGGGAAACGTAGCTGCCGATGCCGAGGTCGGTGAGGCTCTGGCGTTCGCCCACGCCCTCGGCCGAGAAGTTGGACTCCCAGCCGCCGTAGACGAAGTCGGGCGTGAGTCCGAGCACGGCCTCCTGGCCGGGCACGAAGTCGCTGACCACGAACAGGCCTGCGCCGGCCTTCTCGAGGGATGCCGGCAGCGGGCCGTCGAGGAACGCCGAGCCCACGATGCGATCGGAGAGGTCCAGTGCGAGCAGCAGCTCGGTCGTCGACGACTTGATCGTCACGATCCGTTCGGGCGCAGCCTCCACGGTCACGTCGGTGCCGCAGTTGTCGATCGTCATCGGGTAGCCTCCACCCGTGCCGGCGCTCGCGCCCGGCGCGGCACTGGGCGCGGCGACGGGACTCGCCGCAGCGCATCCGCTCGATAGCAGGGCAGCCGCCGCTACGACCACCAGCAGGGGACCACGCAACGAACGTAATTGGGACATGTTACCGATCCGGTTCAGGGCCGCGAGAGCTGGTGGATCGTCGGTATGAGCGCGCCATGGCGACGATTCACCCGCTCTGGCGAGCACAGGGAGAACTGCGGGGCAGGAAGGGTGCGACCGAGCACGTGTCGGCGACCTGCCGCCCAAGTCGGGGCCGGCTCAACCGGTCAGAGCCAACCGGCGGTCTTCGTTCAGCCTAGGCCAGAACTTCGGCGCGGCCCATCCCGGGCGAGCGGGGCGATGGGGGACGGATGTCCGGCGCGCCCGGGATACTCAGTGCGGCCAGTCGCCGGGCCGGTGAGAGTCAGTTTCGTCCTCTGCTTAGTTGAAGACCATTCCGCCGTCGACCAGAATCGACTGTCCGGTGATGTAGCCGGAGTCGGGGCCAGCCAGGAACGAAACGACCCCCGCGACCTCGGACGCTTCGGACAGGCGGGCGAGGGCGATGCCGTTCGTGAACTGATCCCAGCCCCACTCTTCCGACTGGCCCGCGTCGGCTGCCACCTTTTTCGCGAGCTCCTCCATGAGGGGCGTCTTCACGATGCCGGGGGCGAAGGTGTTGACCGTGATGCCGAATTGGGCCAGGTCCTTGGCGGCTGTCTGGGACAAGCCACGAATGGCGAACTTGGTGGCCGAGTACAACGCGATGCCGGGGTTCCCGACGTGACCGGCCTGGGACGCAGCACTGATGATCTTTCCACCGTGGCCGAGCTCTTTGAACGCCTTGGTGGCTGCCTGAATGCCCCACACCACGCCGTTGAAGTTGATGGAGAATATTTTTGCGATGCTTTCCTGGGTGATGTCATCGATTGGAGACGTGGGGGCGATGCCGGCGTTGTTGACGATGACGTCGAAGCCCCCGAGCTCCGTGACAGCCTGCTCGACCGCGGCGAACACGCTGTCTCGGTCGGAGACATCGACGTGCAGTGCGAGTGCTCCGCCCTCCTTGCCTCCCAGGGATTCGGCAACTGCGCCTGCGGTCGCACGGTTCAGGTCGGCGATGGCGACCTTGAAGCCGTCAGCGTGGAGTCGCTCAGCAATGGCCTGACCAATCCCCTGTCCACCACCGGTAACGAGTGCGACTTTTCCGTTTTCTGTGCGTGCCATGGTATTGATTCCAATCTCGATTATTCGCAACCTGCCGGCGAGTCGATGACGTCATGTCAAGGCAGGACAGGAGTTTTACTGATCCGATACGCACGGCGCCAGCAGCGCGGCGCGCACCGAGAATTTCCGGCGTCGTCGCGGCGGATGAGCGGCCCCGAGGGTGAACCTCTCGGGGTGAATCTGAGACATCCCCGTTTTTTGTGTCGATGTTGTCTAAGAACTCCAGCAGCAGACGAGGCATTACCCCCATTGTAGGCGCGATCGAGTGATATTCGGTCGGCCAGTGACCCCGTGCCCGACCGCGACGATAACGGTTTGCATGAACCCTTGCCACCGGCAGATTCGCTCGACAGGATGATATACGCGTTAGTCACACAGAAAAGCAGCACCAAATGTTTGCGTCGAAGACTAATAAGCCCGGACGCTGTCGTTCGGCTCAACGGTGTTCCGTCACTGGCGAATGTGGAGACAAGATGACTGTAGTTCGGGCCGCAATCACCCAGACCGAGTGGACGGGCGACCAGGAGTCGATGATCCAGAAGCACGAGGGATTCGTGCGCACCGCCGCCGAAGCGGGAGTGCAGGTGATCTGCTTCCAGGAGCTGTTCCACGGCCCCTACTTCGGCATTGTGCAGGACTCCACGTACTACGACTACGCGCAGAGCGTGCCGGGACCACTCGTGGAGCGGTTCCAGAAGCTCGCCGCCGAGCACACGATGGTGATCGTGCTCCCCGTCTACGAGGAGGAGCAGCCCGGCGTGCTCTACAACACGGCCGCCGTGATCGACGCCGACGGCACCTACCTCGGCAAGTACCGCAAGCACCACATCCCCCACCTGCCCCAGTTCTGGGAGAAGTTCTACTTCCGCCCCGGAAACGCCGACTACCCCGTCTTCGACACCATGGTCGGCAAGATCGGGGTCTACATCTGCTACGACCGGCACTTCCCGGAGGGCTGGCGCGTGCTCGGCCTGAACGGCGCCGAGATTGTCTTCAACCCCTCAGCCACCAAGCCCGGCCTCTCGAACCGGCTCTGGGAGCTCGAGCAGCCGGCCGCCGCCGTCGCCAACCAGTACTACATCGGCGCCAACAACCGCATCGGCACCGAGACCGAGGAGTTCGGCGCCGACGCCGTCACCTTCTACGGCAGCTCCTACTTCGTCGACCCGCGCGGCAACTACGTCGGCGAGGTGGCCTCCACCGACACCGAGGAGGTCGTCATCCGCGACCTCGACCTGGGCGTCATCCGAGAGGTGCGCAACTCGTGGCAGTTCTACCGGGACCGCCGTCCCGACTCCTACGGCCCGATCGCCCGGCCGTAGCCAGGGGCGCATCGTGACGACCCTGATCCAGAACGGCACCGTGGTCAGCGCGACCGGCCGGGTGCAGGCGGATGTCCTCATCGACGGCGAGATCATCGTCGCCGTGCTGGCACCTGGCTCGGCTCTCCTCGGGAATGACCTCGCCGCATCCGTCGACCGTGTGATCGACGCCACCGGCAAGTACGTGATCCCCGGCGGCGTCGACGCGCACACGCATATGCAGTTGCCGTTCGGCGGCACCGCGGCCAGCGACACCTTCGAGACCGGCACCCGGGCCGCGGCCTGGGGCGGCACCACCACCATCGTCGACTTCGCAGTGCAGAGCTACGGCCAGCGGGTCTTCGACGGTTTGGCGGCCTGGCACGAGAAGGCGGCCGGAAACTGCGCCATCGACTACGGGTTCCACCAGATCATCGGCGACCTCAACGAGGACTCGCTGCAGGCGATGGACGGGCTGCTGGACGAGGGCATCTCCAGCTTCAAACTGTTCATGGCCTATCCCGGCGTCTTCTACTCGGATGACGCGCAGGTGCTGCGCGCCATGCAGAAGTCCGCCGAGACCGGGCTGATGACCATGATGCACGCCGAGAACGGCCCGGCCATCGACGTGCTCGTCACGCAGCTGCTCGCAGAGGGCAAGACCGACCCCTACTACCACGGTGTCGCGCGCGCCTGGCAGCTGGAGGAGGAGGCCACGCACCGCGCGATCATGCTCGCGAACCTCACCGGGGCGCCGCTCTACGTGGTGCACGTGAGCGCCAAGCAGGCCGTGGAGCAGATCGCCGCCGCCCGGGACCACGGCCAGAACGTGTTCGGTGAGACCTGCCCGCAATACCTCTACCTGTCGCTCGAGGAGAATCTCGGGGCACCGGGGTTCGAGGGCGCGAAGTGGGTCTGCTCCACGCCACTGCGCTCGAAGGCCGAGGGCCACCAGGACCACCTGTGGCAGAGCCTGCGCACCAACGACATCCAGATGGTCTCCACCGACCACTGCCCGTTCTGCATGAAGGGGCAGAAAGAGCTGGGCCTCGGCGACTTCTCGAAGATCCCGAACGGCATCGGCTCGGTCGAGCACCGCCTGGACCTGCTCTACCAGGGCGTCGTCAACGGCCGCATCTCGCTCGAACGCTGGGTGGAGATCACCGCGACAACCCCGGCACGGATGTTCGGGCTGTACGGCAAAAAGGGGGTCATCCAGCCGGGCGCCGACGGCGACATCGTGATCTACGACCCGAACGGCCACACCTCGATCGGCCTGCCCGTCAACGGGAATGGCAAGACCCACCACATGAACATGGACCACTCCGCCTGGGAAGGCTACGAGATCGACGGTCACGTCGACACCGTTCTGTCCCGCGGCAAGGTCATCATCGACGACAGCTCCTATCTCGGCTCCAAGGGTGACGGCCGGTTCGTCAAGCGCGGCCTGAGCCAGTACCTGATCTAGACGGGATCCCAGATGGACTTCGGAGCAGTGTTGCAGACCAACCCCCCATCCGCCCGTACCGTGCAATTGGCCAAACTGGCCGAGGCGCACGGCTTCAGCCACGTCTGGACGTTCGACTCGCATCTGCTCTGGCAGGAGCCCTACGTCATCTACAGCCGCATCCTCGCGGAGACGGACAGGATCATCGTCGGACCCATGGTCACCAACCCGGGCACCCGCGACTGGACGGTCACGGCCTCCACCTACGCGACGCTGAACGAGATGTACGGCAACCGCACCATCTGCGGCATCGGCCGCGGGGATTCGGCGGTGCGGGTCATCAACGGAACTCCCACCACCCTGAAGACGCTGCGCGAGTCGGTGCACGTGATCCGGGAACTCGCGAACTCCCGGTCGGTCGAATACAACGGCGCGACCCTGCAGTTTCCGTGGAGCCGCGGCTCCACCCTTGACGTGTGGGTGGCGGCCTACGGGCCCCTCGCGCTCAAGCTCGCGGGCGAGGTCGGCGACGGTTTCATCCTGCAGATGGCCGACCTCGACGTGGCCGAGTGGATGATCAAGACCGTGCGGGAGGCCGCGGCGAAATCCGGCCGCGACCCGATGGCGGTCAAGTTCTGCGTGGCCGCGCCCATGTACATCGGCGACAATTGGGGCCACATGCGCAACCAGTGCCGCTGGTTCGGCGGCATGGTCGGCAATCACGTGGCCGACATCGTCGCCAAGTACGGCACCGAATCTCATGTGCCGAAGGCCCTCACCGACTACATCATTGGCCGGCAGGATTACGACTACAACGAGCACGGCCGTGCCGGAAACGCGCACGCCGAGTTCGTGCCCGACGAGATCGTCGACCGGTTCTGTCTGCTCGGCACCGCCAAGGACCACATCGAAAAGCTCGAGGCCCTGCGCGCCATCGGCGTCGACCAGTTCGCCGGCTACCTGCAGCACGACAACAAGGAAGAGACGATGCGCGTCTACGGGGAGACCGTGATCCCGGCGATGACCGAGCCCATCGTGGCAAAGAAATGACCCGATTCAGGTGAATGGTGCAGACTTCAAGCCGATCGAGGTCACACTGAAGGTGGGCGATCCACGGCCTCACCATCTCAACGCAGAGAGAAAGAACCCGATATCTGTGAATGACATCACTTCCCCAAGCGCCACGGCCAGCCGCAACGAGCTCGCCTACGACCTTGACCGGGCGCACGTCTTCCACTCCTGGTCGGCCCAGGGTGCCCTCAAGCCGCTGGTGATCGCCGGCGGGCAGGGCTCCCGGGTCTGGGATTATGACGGGCGCAGCTATCTGGACTTCTCCAGCCAGCTCGTCAACGTGAACATCGGCCACCAGCATCCGGCCGTCACTGCGGCCATCATCGAGCAGGCCGGTCGGCTCGCCACGGTGGCGCCCTCCACGGCGACCCTGACCCGCGGCGAGGCCGCCCAGCGCATCGTCGAACGGGCGCCGGAGGGCTTCAACAAGGTCTTCTTCACCAACGGCGGGGCGGATGCGATCGAGAACGCGATCCGCATGGCGCGCCTGCACACGGGCCGCGACAAGGTGCTCTCCACCTACCGCTCGTACCACGGCAACACGGGCGCGGCCATCGTCGCGACCGGCGACTGGCGCCGCATCCCGAATGAGTTCGCCCGCGGGCACGTGCACTTCTTCGGCCCCTACCTCTACCGCAGCGAGTTCTGGGCGACCAGCCCCGAGCAGGAGTCGGAGCGGGCCCTGCGCCACCTCGAGCACGTGATCCAGAGTGAGGGACCCGCGGGCATCGCGGCCGTGCTGCTGGAATCCATCCCCGGCACCGCCGGCGTGCTCGTGCCGCCGCCCGGCTACCTCGCCGGCGTGCGGGCCCTCTGCGACCGGTACGGCATCATGCTGATCCTCGACGAGGTGATGGCCGGCTTCGGCCGCACCGGCAACTGGTTCGCGTTCGACGGCTTCGACGTGGTGCCGGACCTGATCACTTTCGCGAAGGGCGTCAACTCCGGTTATGTGCCCACCGGCGGTGTGATCATCTCCGACCCCATCGCCCACGACTTCGACACCACGGTCTATCCCGGTGGCCTCACCTACAGCGGACATCCGCTGGCGATGGCGTCGATCGTGGCGGCCCTGGACGCCATGAAGAACGAGGGCATCGTGGAGAACGCCGCCCGGATCGGGCGCGACGTGCTCGCCCCCGGGCTCGCCGAGCTGCAGGCTAAGCACCCGATCATCGGAGAGGTGCGCGGGGTCGGCGTGTTCTGGGCGATGGAACTCGTCTCCGACCGGGAGACCCGCCAGCCGCTCAGCGGCGCCGTGATGGGCCGGATCAAATCGGAGCTGCTGGCCCGCAACCTGCTGCCGTTCCTGGCCGAGAACCGCATCCACGTGGTGCCGCCCTGCGTCGTCACCGACGCCGAGGTCGCCGAGGCGCTCACTATCTACGACGAGGTCCTCAGCCTCGACCGGCTTGTCTGACGCCCCGCGCACCCTCACCCCGACTCGATGAAGAGAATGAAGAGAGACGAACGCCCATGACCGAACTGCCCCTCATCACCCACTGGGTCGACGGGGCTCCCCTCCGGGGAGCCTCGACCCGCACCGCGCCCGTCTTCAACCCCGCCCTCGGCGCCGTCGCGAAGAACGTAATCCTGGCCAGTGCCACCGACGTCGACACCGCCGTCGCCTCCGCCCACGCTGCCTATCCGCTCTGGCGCGACACATCCCAAGCCAAGCGCCAGGGCGTGATGTTCAACTTCCGCGAACTGCTGAACGCGCGCAAAGGCGAGCTGGCCGACATCCTCACCGCCGAACACGGCAAGGTGACCTCGGATGCGCTCGGCGAGATCGCGCGCGGCCTCGAGGTCGTCGAGTTCGCGCTCGGCATGCCGCACCTGAGCAAGGGCGAGTACTCCGAGAACGTGTCCACGGGCGTCGACGTCTACACGCTGCGCCAGCCGCTCGGCGTGGTGGGCATCATCAGCCCGTTCAACTTCCCAGCCATGGTGCCCCTCTGGTTCTTTCCGATCGCCATCGCGGCCGGCAACACGGTCGTGCTCAAACCGAGCGAGAAAGACCCGTCCGCGTCGAACTGGATGGCTGCCCTGATGACCGAGGCCGGCCTGCCCGCCGGTGTGCTCAACGTCCTGCACGGCGACAAGGAAGCCGTCGACGCCCTGCTCATGCACCCCGACGTGCAGGCGATCTCGTTCGTCGGCTCCACGCCGATCGCGCAGTACATCTACGAGACGGCCGCCCATCACGGCAAGCGCGTGCAGGCCCTCGGCGGCGCAAAGAACCACATGCTCGTGCTGCCAGACGCAGACCTGGACCTGGCCGCGGATGCCGCGGTCAACGCCGGCTTCGGCTCGGCCGGTGAGCGCTGCATGGCGATCAGCGTGGTGGTGGCCGTGGAACCGGTCGCTGACGACCTGGTCGCGAAGATCACCGCGCGGCTGAAGAGCCTCAAGGTGGGCGACGGCATGCGCGGATGCGACATGGGACCTCTGATCACGAAGGTACACCGCGACAAGGTGGCGTCCTACATCGACCTCGCCCAGACCGACGGAGCCGAGGTCGTCGTGGACGGCCGCGGTATCGAGGTGGACGGTGACGCGAGCGGATTCTGGCTCGGTCCGACCCTCTTCGACAAGGTCAGCACGGACTCGGACGTCTACCTTGACGAGATCTTCGGCCCGGTGCTCTCCATCGTGCGGGTCGCCAGCTACGCCGAGGGACTCGACCTGATCAACCGCAGCCGCTACGGCAACGGCACGGCCATCTTCACCAACGACGGCGGTGCGGCCAGGCGGTTCCAGAATGAGGTGCAGGTCGGTATGGTCGGCATCAACGTGCCGATCCCGGTGCCCGTGGCCTACCACTCGTTCGGCGGCTGGAAGGACTCCCTGTTCGGCGACGCCAAGGCCTACGGCCCGGCCGGGATCGCCTTCTACACCCGAGAGAAGGCCATCACGAGCCGGTGGCTGGACCCGAGCCACGGCGGTATCAACCTGGGCTTCCCACAGAACGCCTAGGGAATGAGGGCGTGCTTGGCCTGCACGCGGGCGGCCTCGGTGCGGAGCACCTCCAGAACGGTGCGCACGGCGAGGCGCTCGGCCCGATCGGGGCGCATCAGCGCCACGATTTGCCGTTCGGCGTCCACCCCGCGGAGCGGCTTGAGCACGAGGCGGCCCGGCTGGTCACCGCCCCAGGTGTACCGGGGCACCAGAGCGATGCCGAGGCCTGCCACGACGAACGCTTCGATCACCCGCAGGTCGGCGAACTGCTGGGCGACGGTGATCTGACTGCCTGCCTTCTGCTCGATCTGGTGCAGGATGCGCTCGAACGGGTAGCCGGTCGGCGCGCCGATCCAGGTCTCGCCGATCACGTCCGCCGGGGTGATCCACGACCGGGAGGCCAGCCGGTGGTCGGCCGGCAGCCCGACGTCGAGCGGCTCTGTCATCAGCGGGACCACCGTCAGTCCGCGCCCGCCCCATGGAAGCTGGCCGCGCAGGCTGTAGGCGAGCACGATGTCGTACTCCGCCGTGAGCGCGGGGAAGTCGCTCAGTTCCGGGTCCTTGTCGGTGCAGTTGACGATGAGTCCGGGCACGGCGGCGATGCTTCTCACCGCTCCCGGCAGCAGCATCTCGCCCGCGGTCGGAAAGGTGACCAGGCTCACCTCGCCCGTGGCGTCGTTGCGGAACTCGTCCCAGACCGCCCGGGCGCGGGCGAGGGCGACCGCGACATCCGTCGCGCTGCGGGCCAGAGCGCGGCCGGCATCCGTCAGAATGAGGCCGCGACCGCTGCGCTCGGTGAGCGGAAGGCCGGCCTCGCGTTCGAGCACTTTCAGCTGCTGCGAGACAGCGGATGGCGTGCGGTGCGTGGCGCGGGCAACCTCAGTGATGCTGTGGCGCTCGGCCAGTTCGCGGAGAAGTTCGAGTCGTTGGACATCCATGTAGTAACGCTACACACTCCGTGCAGAACTATGTGATTGTGCTGCAAAGTCAAAGATGATGAAATGAATACGTCGAACTCGAGCAATGGTGCCTCCGTCTCCCCGATACTCAACCCCATTTCCCGAAAGGTACGACCGTGTTTGTTCTTCTCGCCGTTCTCGTTCTCATCGTCATCTCCTCCGTCGTTGCCGTCGTCGTCGACGTGCACAAGGACGGATTCCGCCGCGTTCCCGAGCGCAAGCTCGTTCGTATCTTCTAGAGCAACGCCTGCTTCAGGTTCACCGACCGGCCGATGGCCTAAAGTTGGTCCTGTGACGGACACACGCCAGCAGCTCATCGCCCACATCTCGGCCGAGGCCGTTTTCCGCGGGGATTTCACCTTGACCAGCGGCAAGAAGGCGACGTATTACGTCGACCTGCGCAAGGTCAGCCTCGACCATCGCGTCGCCCCACTGATCGGCCAGGTCATGCTCGACCTGATCGCGCACATTCCGGATGTCAGCGCGGTCGGCGGCATGACCATGGGTGCCGACCCGGTGGCGGCGGCCATCCTGCACCAGGGCGTGGCACGCGGAGCCGCGTACGACGCCTTCGTCGTGCGCAAGGAGCCCAAGGACCACGGCCGGGGCAAGCAGGTCGAAGGACCCGATCTCGCCGGCAAGCGTGTCGTCGTGCTCGAAGACACGTCCACCACGGGCGGTTCGCCCCTGGCGGCGATCGATGCGCTCCTCAAGGTCGGTGCGATCATCGTCGCCGTCGCCGTCGTGGTCGACCGGAACACAGGGGCGCGCGAAGTGATCGAAGCCGCGGGCTACTCCTATTACGCCGCGATCGGCCTTGAGGACCTGGGGCTGAACTAGTGCCCACAAATGAGGTGCCCGGCGAGGACGGAATGAAGTGGCTGGCATCTCAGCTCGGTGACGGCGCGCGCCCGGCCCTGCCGGACGAATATTCGCCCCGCCAGTCGCCGCGGTGGCCGAGAACCTCCCGCATTGTTCCACCGGCACCCGCCGAGCCGACGACCCATACCGGCGTCTTCCTCTGGGGGCTCAAGCCGACCTCCCAGCCTGACCCTCGGCTCGCCAAGGGTGCCGCGGCTCGGGCCGCCGCTGCTGCGGCTGGCGCTCCTGGTCCCGCTCCGGCGCCTCCTGCCGCTCCTGTGCCTTCGTCGGGAGCGACGTCATCGGCTGGAGCGACGCCTTCGGCTGGAGCGACGCCTTCGGCTGGAGCGACGCCTTCGGCTGCGGGGCCAGCGAATGTGACCGGATCCGTGCCGATCACGACCGCGGCCCTGTTCGTCCTGACGCCCGCAAACCCGGCGCGTGCTGCTTCTGCAGTCGATGGGGCTGCTTCCGGGGCTGCTTCGTCTGCTGAGTCGGCTGCCGTCGCGGCGGCTGCGGCCGCGTCCTCGTCTGCGGCCGCGTTTTCCGAGCTCCAGCCGGCCGCGTTCGCGCCCTCGGCCGCTGTCAGGTCGGCGGCTTCGTCCGCCGCGCTCACGGATGACTCGGCTTCGGAACTGACGCCGGCCGAAACACGCTCGGCCTCAGCTTCGGGGCCCGCCCCGTGGGCGCCCGACGCGTCGGCACCGGCCCCTCTGGCACCCGTCGAGGCTCCCGCGCCTCTGCCGATGCTCGGCGGGAACGGGCCGGACGAGTCTGACCGGAGCGGCAGCATCCGTTCGGAGAAAGCCGATCTCGCACCGGCGCCGTGGTGGACCACCTTCACGCAGTCGCCGCTCGAGCTGACCGCTGAGGAGGTCGCGGCCGCCGATCTGCTGGCCGGGCGCACGCCGCCTGCTCCCGACCCCGAGCCGGCCGCGCTGCCGGCTCCGGTCTCCGCCCGCGGCCGTCTGCGCGCACGACTGGCCGCGTCACTGTCGACTCCGGTCCCTCTCGCGGGCCAGGCCCGCGACGCCGCCGGGATCGCTGGAGCCGGGGCCCGAGTTGCGGCGGGAGCCGCGGCCGTTGTTGCCGCCCCAGGTGCCCCGTTAGCCGCGGCAGCCATCCCGGCGCCGGAGGCAGCCTTCCCCGCACCGGATGCCCGTGCAGGTACACGGCTGGCCGAGACGGCGGCGCAGGCCTCGGCCGCGGCCCGCTCCGCGCCCACCGCCGCCCCGACTCCACCTTCACTGGCCGCAACGCCGGCCCACCTGTCCACCACGTCCGCGTCCGCGTCCGCGTCAGCCACGTCCGCGTCCGCCGCGCCCGCGTCCGCCGTCACTGCTTCCCCCGAACCTGCACCAGCCGGGGCTGGGGCCGGTATCCACGCCGGTGCGAGTGCTGCTGCTGCCACCACTCCGCGGCCCGCGTCGGGTACGACCAATATGTTCGGTGCGGCATCCCCGCGCCCCGCGTCGGGTACGAACTCCTCGTCGGGCGTGGCCACTCCGGTCGCAGCGAACGGCCGGCGTTCCGCAGTGGACGCGGCGCCGTCCGGCGCCGTTGCCGATGCCGCGCGGCTGGCCTCGGACGGTCGCCCGCCCGGAGGCAGCCGCCCCGGCAGGCCCCGGCTTCTGATCTGGAGCGTCGGCGGCCTGGTGGTCGTGCTCGCGCTGGCGGCACTGTTCTTCCTCGGGCAGAGCCTGGTCGGCGGCGACGCTGCCCCCGTTGCGGTGGCCACGTCCAGCGCTACACCTGCCCCGAGCGCCACCCCGAGTGTGGCGCCGTCGGCGCCGCCCGAGGCCACCGGCCCGCAGCCGGTCGGCGTGCACCAGTGGGACACCCTGTTCGGCGGCGAATGCCTGCAGCCGTACGTGACACCCTGGGAAGAGGAATTCACGGTCGCCGACTGTGCCACCCCGCATGCGGCTCAGCTCGTGTACCGCGGAGTGTTCGCCGGGGATGCCGCCACAGCCTTCCCTGGCGAGGCCGAGCTGGCCGGGCAGATCAACCTGCTCTGCAGCGCGACCGGCGTCATCGACCTGGCCGCGGCCTCGACCTACGGCGACGTGCAGGTGCAGGGTAGTTACCCGATCACCGAGGAACAGTGGTCCGATGGCGGCCGCTCCTACTACTGCTTCGTGAGCCGGGCCTCCGGCGAGCCGATGAACGCGAGCATCGCGGGCCCCGGACCGGTACCCGCCGCATAAGCGTTCCGGAGCATCCGTCACCGACGTCTGCCGCCTGGCTGTCTGGCTGCCTGGCTGCCTTGTAGCGCAACGGAACCCCAGCCGTGCAACCGGGATCCGCCGTCGCCGCCCATGCCCGATGATCGAACGAATTCGACGGAGATTTTGCCGAAAATGGTCAGTTCTGGGTCGCAACCGGGGTGGTGGCGCAAAATCTCCGTCGAATTCGTCAGGGCCTGGCGGGAGGGAGAGCGGGAGCAGGAGCGGCGGGCGCGGCGGTAGAAGTGCTGAGGCGACGGGTGCGGCAGAGCGCGGCTGCGATGGGAGCGGCGGAACCTAGATCGCGTCGGACTCCACGGGCTCCTTGGAGACCAGCTCGTGCACGCCGGAGAGGATCTCGTCCGGGCGGAACGGGTAGCGGTGCACCTCAGCGTCGTCACTGATGCCGCTCATCACGAGAATGGTGTGCAGCCCGGCCTCGATCCCGGCGATGATGTCGGTGTCCATCCGATCACCGATCATGGCCGTGTTCTCCGAGTGCGCGCCGATCTTGTTCATCGCTGAGCGGAACATCATCGGGTTCGGCTTGCCCACCACATAGGGCTCCATGCCGGTGGCCTTGGTGATCAGGGCCGAGATTGCACCCGTGGCGGGCAGGGGGCCGTCCGCACTGGGGCCGGTCGCATCCGGGTTCGTCGAAATGAAGCGGGCACCGTTCAAGAGCAGACGGATGGCCTTGGTGATGGCCTCGAACGAGTAGTTGCGGGTTTCGCCGACCACCACGTAGTCCGGGTTCGTCTCGGTCATGATGAAACCCGCCTCGTGCAGGGCGGTCGTGAGTCCGACCTCGCCGATCACGAAGGCGGTGCCGCCGGGCGCCTGGGAGCGGAGGAAGTCGGCCGTCGCCAGCGCGGAGGTCCAGATGCGGTCTTCGGGCACGTTCAGGCCCGAGGCGCGCAGGCGGGCACTGAGGTCCCGGGGGGTGAAGATCGAGTTGTTCGTGAGCACCAGGAACGGCGTGCCGGCGTCGCTCCACTGCTGCAGCAGCTGCGCCGCGCCCGGCAACGGGCTGTTTTCATGCACGAGCACGCCATCCATATCGGTGAGCCAGCATTCGATGTCTTCGCGGCGTGTCATTGGGTGCTCCCTTGGTTCGGGGATAAGCCTAGCGGCGCGAGGTTTCCGGACGGTTACGAGGTGAGCCAGATCGATCGGGCCGCCGCAGACGACAGCCGACAGATGCCGCCGCCCGGCAGCCGCACCACGCCGGGTTCGAGAACGGTGAGCCGGGTTCCCGGACCGACCCGGTGCACGGCAAGGTCGCGCAGGATGTCCGGGTCGCGGTCGCTGATGCGCACGACCGCCCCGACGTGGCCGGGCGCGGCCTCAGCCAGCAGGATGGCGTCCGGCCGGGTCAGGCTGCCGTCCTCGGCCGGGATCGGGTCCCCGTGCGGGTCGGCCGACGGATGCCCGAGCCGATCGTCGATCGCCGCCAGCAGCCGGTCCGAGATCGAGTGCTCGAGCACCTCCGCCTCGTCGTGCACCTCGTGCCAGTCGTAGCCCATTTCCCGCACGAGCCAGGTCTCGATCAACCGGTGCCGGCGCACCACCGCGGTCGCCCGCAGGAAACCGGTCCGGCTCAGGGTGAGCGGCCCGTAGGGGACGTGCTCGATCAGGCCGCCGGCGGCGAGCTTCTTCACCATCTCGGTGACCGATGACGGCGCCACCCCCAGCCGCGCGGCCAGCACCGAAGGCGTGATCGGGTTCGGCTGCCATTCGGTGTGCGCGTAGATGGTCTTGAGGTAGTCCTCGGCCGCGGGTGTGGGGTGTTTCATCACGCCCCTGTGAACACGAGCACGAGCAGCACCACGTTCAGGGCCACCAGGAGCAGGGCGCAGACGGCGCCGGCGACTGTCGTGTACCAGCGGTTGACATGCTCGCCGAGCACCCCGCGCTGCATGGTGAGCCAGACCAGGGGGATCAGCGCGAACGGGATGCCGAACGACAGGACGACCTGGCTGAGCACCAGGGCCTCGGTCGGGTCGAAACCCACCCCCAGGATCAGCAGCGCGGGAATGAGGGTGACCACGCGACGCGCCAGCAGCGGCACGCGCACGTGCAACAGGCCGTGCATGATCTCCGCTCCCGCGTACGCTCCGACCGAGGTGGAGGCCAGCCCGGAGGCGAGCAGCCCGACCGCGAACACCGTCGCGATCACGGGCCCGAGGGTTGCCTCGAGGGCGGCGTGGGCGCCCTCGAGCGTGTCGGTCCCGGCGACGCCCTGCAGAGCGGATGCCGCGAGCAGCAGGATCGACAGGTTCACCGTGCCGGCGATGGCCATCGCGATGGTGACGTCCCATTTGGTGGCCCAGAGCAGGCGTCGCGTTGCTGCGCCGTCCGCCACGACGGGGAATCGGTCCCGGGTGAGCGCGGAGTGGGCGTAGATGGCGTGCGGCATGATCGTCGCGCCGAGGATGGACGCGGCCAGGAGCACCGAATTCGCGCCCTCGAACCGCGGCACGAGGCCGGCGACGACGCTGCCGGCATCCGGCGGAGCGAAGAACACCCCGGCCGCAAAGCCCACGGTGATGATGAGCAGCAGCGCCACGATGACGCGTTCGAAGGTGCGCGGGCCGCGCCGGGTCTGCACCGTGAGCACGATCATCGAGATGACCCCGGTGATCACGCCGCCGGCAAGCAGGGGGAGGCCGAAGAGCAGGTTCAGGGCGACCGCGCCGCCGATGATCTCGGCCAGGTCGGTGGCCATGGCCACCAGTTCCGCCTGCACCCAGTAGAGGCGGCGGGTGAGCGGGCGCCGAATACGTACCCCGAGAATTTCCGGCAGGCTCGTGCCGGTTACGATGCCGAGCTTGGCCGAGAGGTACTGGATCAGCCAGGCCATCACGTTGCCGGCCACGACCACCCAGACCAGCAGGTAGCCGTAGCGAGCACCGGCCGTCATATTGCTGGCGACGTTGCCGGGGTCGAGGTAGGCCACGCCCGCGACGAGGGCAGGGCCGAGCAACCAGAGCAGGTGAGAGGATGCCACGGTGGCGATCTCAGGGACCGGTCCCCTCGCATCCGTGCGCACGTTGTTTTTAGCCACACCGAAAGGATAGGGCAGATTTAGGCATGCCGAAAGATCAGTGCCTGCGTGGGCGGCCCGGCACACCAACGTTTCGGCGCGGTCATACGTTTTAGTAGCTAAGCAGAGGGAGGAAACGGGTTCACGGTCGGTGGGGCCGAGGCCTACGTGCGGCGGGCCATCTTCAGCGGCTACCTCGACGAGGGCCGGAAACGCACCCCTGTGGAGCCGGATCGCCCACCGGGCCGCGATGTCCGCAGCGCTCGCCGGGCCGCTCGCCGCCGGAACCACCGACCAAGCCACCCACCCGATCCCGCCCCGACCGGCCCGCGCTCCCGCCGGGGGAGTACCAGATCTCGGCGGCGATCGACCCGTTCACGGATGCCGGCACCGGCCGGTCTGACGCTGCGCTGACCCTGTGCCGAGACGCGGCCGCCTCTGAACTGGGCGGTTACTCCTCGCGCAGGTCCTCGGGAATCGTGGCGACGGGGACCGGGGCCTTGCCGCGGGTGCGCTTCTTCTCGCGGCCGGCTTTGTAGAGCTCGGACAGGATCGGCACGCCCGAGAGCAGCACGATGCCGATGATGAAGAATTCGGAGTACGTCGCCACGAACTCGATCTGGCCGAGCAGGTAGCCCATCAGGGTGCTTCCGACACCCCAGGCGAAGGCGCCGATCAGGTTGAAGAACACGAAGGTGCGGTAGTGCATCCGTCCCACACCGGCGGCGAGAGGCACGAAGGCGCGGAACACGGGCAGGAAGCGGGCGATGATGATGGCCTTGCCGCCGTGCTTGGCGAAGAACGCGTTGGTGCGTTCCACGTTCTTCGGGTTGAACAGGCGGTTCTGCTCGCGGGTGAAGACGGCGGGGCCGGACTTGCGGCCGATTAAATAGGCGACCTGGTCACCGGCGAACGCGGCGATGAAGATGACGAAGCAGGTCACCCAGATCGGAAAGGGCACATCCCCGGTGGCGGTGAGCAGGCCCACGGTGAAGAGCAGCGAGTCGCCGGGCAGGAACGACAAGACGATGAAAGCCGTCTCGACGAACACGATGGTGGCCACGCCGAGGAGCACGAACGAACCGAACCAGCCGATCAGCCACTCCGAGTCGAGAAAGTCGATACCGAAGAGCGTGGGATGCATGGTGATGGTTCCTTCCGGGCGGGGTGCGAGCCGGCGAAACGCGAACCCTGCACGTCAGAATACCCGACGGCATGCCCGGCATGCCCGGCACGCCCGGCGGTGCCCGGCGGGATACGGTGGATCGGTGCAAGAACCGCAGAACCCCACGCCCGAACTGTCCACCCACGGCGTCGGACCCTGGGCCGGAGAGTGGCCCGAGGAGTCGTTCTACGACCGCGAGCTGCTCGAGCGCGGCGACACGCGCAACGTGATCGACCGCTACCGCTACTGGAGTATGGCGGCGATCGTCGCCGACCTCGACGAGAAGCGGCATCCGTTTCACGTCGCCATCGAGAACTGGCAGCACGACATGAACATCGGCTCGATCGTGCGCAGCGCCAACGCGTTCGCCGCCGACACGGTGCACATCATCGGGCGCAAGCGGTGGAACAAGCGCGGGGCCATGGTCACCGACCGGTACCAGCACGTGCTGCACCACCCGGATGTCGCGTCCTTCGTCGAGTGGGCCGCCGCCGAGACCTTGCCGATCATCGCCATCGACAACGTGCCCGGCAGCGTGATCATCGAAACCTTCCGCTTCCCCGAGCGCTGCGTGCTCCTGTTCGGGCAGGAGGGTCCCGGCCTCTCTCCCGAAGCGATCGAGGCAGCGGATGCCGTCGTCGAGATCAGCCAGTTCGGCTCCACCCGCTCGCTCAACGCGTCGGCCGCCGCGGCTGTCACCATGCACAACTGGGTGTTGCAGCACCGGTTCTGAGCGGGCGTTTCACCACCCCGATCCCTCCACAATCAGGGCCTGATCGGGTTATCCACAGGGTGCGTGTAGGTGGGCGGATGCCGCGGGTAATGTCGGTGGGTGCCCGTAGCGTGTGTGTCATGAAGCCCTCATTTATTGAAGAGCAAGAGGCTCTCGGGGAGCATTTCGAGGCGATCGCGGAGGCCGAACTGGCCATCGCCGTGGCGTTCGCCCGGCGGGCGGAGTTGGTCGAGGCGGGCCGCCGCTTCGGGCAGGCCCGGGCGAACGCGGCGGCGCGGCTGCCGGGGTCCCGGTGGGACGCGGCCGAGGTCGCCGAGCGGGAGTTCGTCAGCGAACTGGCCTGCACGATCCGGGTGCCGCGCCGCACGGCTGAGAACCTGATCGCGGAGAGCCGCGCCTTGGCCGGCGAGCTCCCGGCCACCC
>NZ_SOGC01000011.1:0-77148 GCF_004402765.1 Cryobacterium sp. TMT2-17-1 | reverse complement strand
GTTCCTAGACAGTCAGAAACCTAGACAGGAAGCGGCGTGCGGCCGTTAAGGCGCTCCGAAACACCCACAGATGAAGCAGGAGAGCCAAAATCTCCGTCGAATTCGTTCGAAGCGGAGGTAATCTCCCTGAGCGGCGATGCCGCATCAGCCACGGCAGCCAGGGCCGCCGCGGCTGTACGGATTTATCCGCCTAGACGGCCGCGAGCGCCCGGTCGATGTCGTCGATGAGGTCGGCGACGCCTTCGATGCCCACGGACAGACGGATGATGTTGTCCGCTACTTCGAGTTCAGTGCCGCGAACCGATGCGTGGGTCATCTCGGAGGGGTAGTTGACCAGCGATTCCACGCCACCGAGCGATTCGGCCAGCTGGAACAGCTGCGTGGCCTCGGCGAAGGAACGCGCCGCGGCCGCGCCGCCCACGAAGGAGATCGACAGCATGCCGCCGAAGCCGCTCATCTGCTTCTTCGCCAGCTCGTGGCCCGGGTGCGTCGGCAGGCCGGGGTAGTAGACCCGGTCGATCGCCGGGTGGCCCTGCAGGTGCTCGGCGATCGCCTGGGCGTTGCTGCAGTGGCGGTCCATCCGCACCGAGAGGGTCTTGATTCCGCGCACGGTGAGCCAGGCATCCATCGGGGCCGAGACGGGGCCGGCGGCGAACTGCAGGAACTGGGCCTTCTCGGCGAGCTCGTCGTCGTTGATGATCAGGGCGCCGCCGAGCACGTCGGAGTGGCCACCGAGGTACTTCGTGGTGGAATGCACGACGACGTCCGCCCCCAAGGCCAGCGGCTGCTGTAGCGCGGGCGAGGCGAACGTGTTGTCCACGATCACGGTCACGCCGAAGCGGTGGCCGATCCGGGCCAGAGCGGCGATGTCGCAGACCTTCATCAATGGATTGCTGGGCGTCTCCACCCAGAGGATCTTCGTCTCGCCCGGGATGATGGCCTGTTCGACGGCGGCGAGGTCGCTCATCTCCACGGTGGAGTTGAGGATGCCCCAGGCACCGTGCACCCGGTTGATCAGCCGGTGCGTGCCGCCATAGACGTCGTTGCCGAGCACGATGTGGTCGCCCGGTGCGAGCAGCGCGCGCAGGATGGTGTCCTCCGCGGCGAGCCCGCTGGCGAAGGAGAGGCCGTGCTTTCCGCCCTCCAGCGCGGCCAGCAGGGTCTCAAGCGCGGTGCGGGTCGGGTTGCCGCCGCGGCTGTACTCGTAGCCGCCGCGCAGGTGGCCGATGCTCTCCTGCACATACGTGGACGTCTGGTAGATGGGCGGGATCACGGCGCCGGTCGTCGGGTCGAATTCCTGCCCCGCGTGGATGGCGATGGTGTCGAAGTTTCGTGTGCGAGCCATTGATTCGTCCTTAGTCATGCTGTTCAGGCGCTCAGGTAGGTGAGCAGGTCGTGGCGGGTGATGACGCCGAGGGGTTTGCCGCCGTCGGTGACGAGGAGCGCATCGTGGCCGGCGAAGGCGGCGCGCGCGGCCGCGACGGGCTCGTTCACCCCGATTAGCGGGAGGGAGTCGCCGACGAACTCGCCGACGCGGTCGGCCAGTTTCGCTTCGCCGGAGAAGACGAGTTCCATCAGCCGGCGTTCGTCGACCGCGCCGACGACCTCGCCCATCACCACCGGGGGCTTTTCGGTGAGCACCAGCACCTGGGAGACGCTGGCCTCGGTCATGACTCCGATGGCGTCGTGCACCGTGGCGCTGGGGTGCACGTAGACGAACGGCGGCAGGGCGCCGGTCTTGGACGAGAGCAGGTCGCCGACCGTGTGCCCGGCGGGCGCGTTGCTGAAACCGTAGCTGCGCATCCAGCCGTCATTGAAGATCTTGCCCAGGTAGCCGCGCCCGCCGTCGGGCAGCAGCACGACGATGGTGTCGTCGGCGCCGAGGGTTCTCGCCGCGCGCAGGGCGGCGACGACGGCCATGCCGCTCGAACCTCCGACCAGAATGCCCTCTTCGAGGGCGAGCCGGCGGGTCATCGCGAAGGAGTCGGCGTCGGAGACGGCGATCACCTCGTGCACGACCTCCGGGTCGTAGGCGCCCGGCCAGAAGTCCTCGCCCACGCCCTCGACCAGATACGGCCGGCCGGTGCCACCGGAGTACACCGAGCCCTCCGGATCGGCGCCGATGATGCGCACGCTCTCTCCCGAGACCTCGCGCAGGTACCGTCCGGTACCGGTGATGGTGCCGCCGGTGCCGACGCCCGCGACGAAGTGGGTGATCGTGCCGTCGGTGTCGCGCCAGATCTCGGGCCCGGTCGTCTCGTAGTGGCTGAGCGGGCCGTTCGGGTTGAAGTACTGGTTGGGCTTGAAAGCCCCCGGGATCTCCCGGGCCAGCCGGTCGGACACGCTGTAATAGGAGTCAGGGTGGTCGGGGGCGACGGATGTCGGGGTCACCACAATCTCCGCGCCGTAGGCCGTGAGCACGTTGCGCTTGTCCTCGCCCACCTTGTCCGGCAGCACGAACACGCACTTGTAGCCGCGTTGCTGGGCAACGAGAGCGAGGCCGACGCCCGTGTTGCCCGAGGTCGGCTCGACGATGGTGCCGCCGGGAAGCAGGAAGCCGTCCCGTTCGGCGGCATCGATGATGCGCACCGCGATGCGGTCCTTCGCGGAGCCGCCCGGGTTCAGGTACTCCAGCTTGACCAGCACGGTGGCGCTGACGTCAGCCGTCACCTTGTGCAGCCTGACCAGGGGGGTGTCACCGATGAGGTCGAGAACGGTGTCGGCAATTTTCATCGAGAGTCCTTCATCGAGGGTTCTTCGTCACGGATTCGAGCCGGGTCAACTCTATCGGCGTGAGCGGAGTGGGGGCCGTGGGCGTCGGCGACGTGACCTGCTCCGAGTACAGCCGCGCGTAGACGCCATCGTCTTTGAGCAGTTCGGCGTGGGTGCCCCTCTCTACGATCCGGCCGGCGTCGACGACGAAGATGACGTCGGCGGACACGATGGTCGACAGCCGGTGCGCGATGGCGATGGTCGTACGCCCGCGGGAAGCGGTGTCCAGGGCCGCCTGAACGACGCGCTCGGAGATGGCGTCCAGGGCGCTGGTGGCCTCGTCGAGGATCAGCACCTCGGGGTCCTTGAGCAGCACCCGCGCGATGGCGATGCGCTGCTTCTCGCCGCCGGAGAGCCGGTAGCCGCGCTCCCCCACCAGGGTGTCGTAGCCGGCGGGGAAGGATGCGATCGTGTCGTGGATACTCGCCGACCGGGCCGCGGCCTCGAGCTCGGCATCCGTCGCCTCCGGTTTCGCGTAGCGGAGGTTCTCGGCGATGGTCGCGTGGAAGAGGTAGGTCTCCTGGCTGACGATGCCGATGTGGGAGACGAGGGACTGCTGCTGGAGGCCCTGCACCTCGACGCCGGAGAAGAGTACCCGCCCGGCCGAGGCCTCGTAGAAGCGCGGGATGAGATAGGACACGGTGGTCTTGCCTGCCCCGGACGGGCCGACGAAGGCCGCGAACTGGCCCGGCTCGATCGTGAAGGAGACGTCGTCCAGGGTGGGGCGCGATTCCGCGCCGGCATCCGGGTAGGCGAAGGTGACCCCGTCGAAGGCGACCCGGCCGACGGCCTCGCCGCGGGCCGGCACGGGGGCGGCGTCGGGGGCGTCGCGGATCGCGGGCCGGAGGTCGAGGTACTGGAAGATGCGGGCGAACAGGGCGCTTGAGGTCTGCAGGTCGAGGGCAACGCGCATCAGGCCGAGCAGCGGGAACAGCAGCCGTGACTGCACGGTCGTGAAGGCCACGATCGTGCCCGCCGTGATGTCGGTCGTTCCACTGCCCATCAGCAGACCGGCCACGAGGTAGACGATCGCCGGGATGCTGGAGAGGAAGATGCTCACCGTGGCGAAGAACCACTGGCCGCTCATCTGCTGGCTGATCTGCAACTCGACCTGGTTGGCATTCTCGTCGGCATACCGATGGATCTCGGTCTTCTGGCGGGTGAAGCTTTTCGAGAGCAGGATGCCGGATACGCTCAGCGTCTCCTGCGTGATCGCCGTCATGTCCGAGAGCGACTCCTGCGTCCTGGACGCGATGCGGGCCCGCACCTGGCCGACCCGGCGCTGGGCAAAGACGAGTACGGGCATCAGGATGATGGCGACGATCGCCAGCTGCCAGCTCAGCAGGAGCATCGCGACGAGCGCCGCGATCACGGTCACGGCGTTGCCGAGCAGACTGGAGATGGTGTTGGTGAGCACGCTCGCGACGCCGCCGACATCGTTCTGCAGCCTGGATTGGATGACGCCCGTCTTCGTTCGCGTGAAGAAGCTCAGTTCCATCGCCTGCAAGTGGGTGAACAGCCGCACCCGCAGGGCACCCATCACCGAGTTGCCGACCGTGGCGGTGAGCCAGGCCTGCCAGACGCCGAGCAACTGCGTCCCCAAATAGATGGCGATCATCACCCCCACGAGCACGGCGAGACGCTGCACGTCCGGGCTGCCGCCGGGCGGGAAGAGCCCCTCGTCGAAGGCCCGCTGCACGAGCAGGGGCGGCACGACGGAGAGCGCCGCGCTGATGAATACGAGAACCACGGTGACCGTGAGCTTCGCGCGGTGCGGCGCGAACAGGCCGATGATCCGGCGAAGCAAATTCGGGATGCGCGGGGCCTCGGCGTTCTCGGCCCGCTGCGCCACGACATCTGCGCCGCTTACCCGCCCCCGTCGACCGCCGCCGCCACCGTGCATTCCACTCATGAATTCACTCTAAACTCCCGCGCGGCACACAAATGTGCCCGTTCCGAACACCGGCGGCCCGGGTGGGCGCCAGCGGCGGAACGGGCACAGTCGCTGATGCGGCTAGCCCTTCGTCGAACCGGCCAGCAGGCCGCGCACGAAGTAGCGCTGCAGGGAGAAGAACACGATCAGCGGAACCAGGATCGAGATGAACGCGCCGGCCGTGAGCAGGTGCCAGTCCTGGCCGCGGGTACCGGTGATCTCGGCCAGCAGCTTGGTCATCGGCGCCACCGCACCGTCGGCGAAGATCAGCGCCACGAGCAGGTCGTTCCAGACCCAGAGGAACTGGAAGATGGCGAAGGATGCGATCGCCGGCATGGTCAGCGGCAGCACGATGCGGAAGAAGATCTGCCCGTGACCGGCGCCGTCGACCCGCGCCGCCTCGATGACGTCGGCGGGAATCTCCGACACGAAGTTGTGCAGCAGGTAGATGGCGAGCGGCAGGGCGAACATCGTGTGCGCGATCCACACCTGCGAGTAGCCGCCGGCGTCGCTGATCGAGGAGACCACCGGGAAGCCGAAGACCTCACCCCGCGAGAAGAACTGCAAGAGCGGCACGAGGGCCATCTGCAGCGGAACGATCTGCAGCGCGAAAACCGCGATGAACAGCACGTTCTTGCCGCGGAAGTCGATCCAGGCGAATGCGTAGGCCGCGAGGCTGGCGATGATCAGCGGCAGCAGTGTGGCCGGCAGGGTGATCGCGATCGAGTTGATGAACGCACCGGCCAGATTCAGCTGACTGTTGCCGGCCTGGAGCACATCGCTGTAGTTGTCGATGGTCAGACCCCAGTTCGAGAAGAGCGTCCACCAGCCGGTGGTGCGTACTTCCTGCGCCGGGCGGAAGGAGGAGACGAAGAGCCCGAAGGTCGGAACGGTCCAGAGCACGGCGATCACGAGCGCCGCGATCGTGGCGCCTCGACTGGTCAACCGCTTCTTGGTGCGCTTGGCCGCCACGAACTCCTGACGGCGCTCGCCTCGGCGAGTTTGGCTCTTGGTGTTCTTGTCGACGGGGAGCTCAACCGGAAGAATCGCGCTCATCGGATTTCCCTCTGCTTCTGAATCTGGCGGGCGTTGTAGACGACGATCGGGAGCACGAGCAGGAACAGGATCACGGCGAAGGCGGCGGACCGGCCCTGCTCGAAGTTCTTGAACTGCGTGTACATCTCGTTCGCGATGACGCTGGTGTCGTTGGCGCCTGCGGTCATGGTCCGGACGATGTCGAAGACCTTGAGGGAGGCGATGGAGATCGTCGTCAACACGACGACGAGGGCGCCGCGGATGCCGGGCACCGTGACGTTGGTGAACTTCTGCCAGGCGTTGGTGCCGTCGAGTTCGGCGGCCTCCATCTGCTCGGCAGGCACGCCCTTGATGGCGGCGGAGAGCACGACCATGGCGAATCCGGTCTGCACCCAGATCAGCACGACGATCAGGAAGACCGTGTTCCAGGGTGCGTTGGCGAGGAAGTCGACGGGCTGGCCGCCGAACCACACCACAACCTGGTTGAGCAGGCCGATCTGGTTCTGGTCGGCCGGCCGGGCCGTGTAGACGAAGCGCCAGATGATGGACGCCCCGACGAAAGAGATGGCCATGGGCATGAAGACCATGATCTTGAAGTACTTCTCGCCGCGGCTCTTGTCGATGAAGACCGCATAGGCCAGGCCGGCGATCGTAGACACGAGCGGAGTGATGAGCACCCAGACGATCGTGTTGAGCACCGTGCGGATGGCCTCCGGCTGGGTGAACACCCAGACGAAGTTGTCGAGGCCGATGAACTCGGTTCCGCGGGAGTTCATGAACGCCTGCACCGTTGTCTGGATGGTCGGGATGATGAGTCCGACGATGAGGAGCAGGATAGCCGGAGCGAGGAAGCCGAAGAGCTGGAAGAGGTAGCCGGCGCCGGAGCGTGAGCGGTAGTCGACGATGAAGAAGACTCCGCCGAGAACGGCGGCCGCGGCGATGGCCCACCAGTACGATCCCGCGGCGAGCAGGATGAGCAGCGGGGCGGCGACGCAGACGGCGAGACGGATGACGGTGTAGCCGGTGCCCTTGCGCGGGGCTATCTCGACGACGAACAGGATCGCGGCCACCAGGGCGACGAACGCGAGGATGATGATGGGGACTTGGACCAGGGGCGGCAAGTCAGCCAGCCAGGCAAGGAACGCCGACATATGAAACCTCTCGAGTACGACTGCGGGCTCACAGTTTGCTGGTGGGGCGGAAAACTACCGCCACGGTACACCAGCAGGGGAGTGCGGGTCGCCCCTTTTCAGGAGGACGACCCGCACGGTTGTGGTGCTGTTAGATGAGCTGGTTCCGAATTGAACTAGCTGGAGGGCCAGCCGGCTTCGATGCTGGTGAGAACCTCGTCGGTCGGGGCTCCGTTGATCCAGTTGACCATTCCCTTCCAGAAGGTGCCGGCGCCCACGGAGCCGGGCATCAGGTCGGAGGCGTCAAAGCGGAAGGTGGTCTCCGGGTCCTGAAGGATCTTGATGGCTTCCTGCAGGATGGGGCTCTTCGCGTTGGCCGGGTCAAGACCCGAGTTGGCGCTGATGACTCCACCGAGGCTCACCCGGCTGTTCGCCCAGTCGTCGCTGGAGAGGTACGTCTGAACGGCCTGGGTGTCGGCGTCATCCGCGAATGCGGCGACAATCTCGCCACCACCGGTCACGGCCTGGCTGCCGGCCTCTTCGGCCGGGGTGATGAAAGCCCAGACGTCACCGTCGGGACCGACCTCTCCGCCGGCATCCGTGATGAAGCCGTCGAAGAAGGATGCCTGGTGGTGCAGCGCGCAGGTTCCTGCGGCGAGCGGCGTGGCCACGTCACCGAACGGGGTGCTGTTGATCGAGCGGACATCACCGAACGTGGCGTTGACGTTGGCAGGGTTCAGCAGGATCTCTCCGACGGAGTCGAAGGCGGCCTTGATTGCGGGGTCCGTGAACGGGATCTCGTTGGCAACCCACTTGTCGTAGGTCTCCGCTCCGGCCTGACGCAGGACGAGGTCTTCGACCCAGTCCGTGCCCGGCCAGCCGGTGGCGTCGCCCGAGCCGAATCCGGCGCACCACGGGGCGCTGCCGGTCTTCTCCTGGATGGTCTTCGTCACGGCGAGGAGTTCGTCCCAGGTCTCGGGAACTTCGACACCCCACTCGGTGAACTTAGCCGGGGAGTACCAGATGAAGCCCTTGACGCTGGCCATCAGTGGCGCGCCGTAGAACGTGTCCCCGACGGTGCCGTAGGCCTTCCAGTCCTTGGACCAGAACTCGTCGACGTTGTCTTCGACGGCTTTCGGGGCAGGCTTGAGGAAGTCGCGGCTGGCAAGGTCGGCCATCAGTCCGGGCTGCGGGAAGATCGCGATGTCGGGAGCACTGCCACCCTGGGCGCGGATGGCGATCTGAGCCTCGAACTCCTTTGACGCCTCGTACTGGATGTCGATGTTGTTCTCTTCTTCCCAGGCAGCCCAGGACTTCTCGAGGAGCTTGGCCTCGGTGTCACCGATGGTGCCGTAGACGGAGACGACGCCGTCGCCTTCAGCTCCTGAGTCGGTGTTCGTGCTGCCGGGGCCACCGGAACAGCCGGCCAAGGTCAGACCGGCGATCGCCGCAATGGCAATGGGTGCTGTGATTCGGCGGTGGAATGACCGCATTTTTCCTCCTCGTTGAGTTTGATGAAGATGCGCCGGGGATATCCCCGGACAAACACCCAGGTGCTGCAGGAACAGCTTCTGTGCCGAAAACGATCAGATAAGGAACCGGTTCCACACCACAAGGTACGGTACGCCGGGCCGAATCGCAAGACCAGATTTGTCACGGAATGGCAAAGATCGCACTCCCGCCACGACACCTTCGAAAGTTCGTCCCGCGGGACGTGTCGCATTCCGGCGGATATAATGGAACCGGTTCCAGCGGGCCTGCCAGAGCTGTACAGTGTTGGAAACGGGTCCAAGGGCGGAGGCTGGAATGAGCGCAATTGCGGATGTCGCACGCCTCGCCGGCGTCGCGAAGGCCACAGCCTCCCGTGCCCTGAGCGGTCGTGGCTATGTGTCGGAGCAGACCCGGATCAAGGTCATCGCTGCAGCCAGGGAGATCGGTTACGTCGCTTCACCCAACGCGGCCAGCCTCGTCACCGGCCGAACCAAGAGCATCGGCGTGATCATCCCGTTCATCAGCCGCTGGTTTTTCTCCGAGGTTCTGGAGAGCATGGAACAGGCGCTGCTGGACAAGGGGTACGACATGACCCTCTACAACCTGCCGGCACCCTCACCCGAACGGGAGAGGGTCTTCGAGTACTTCCTCGCGCGCAAACGCTTCGACGGAGTGATCTCGGTCGGTGTGGCGCTCAGCGATGAGGAGGTCACCCTGCTGCACCGTCTGGGCCGCCCGCTGGTCGGAATCGGCGGACCCATCCGCGGCGTGGACACGATCGCCATCGACGACGTTGCCGCGGCCCGGCTCGCCACCGAGCACCTGCTCAGCCTGGGGCACACGGACATCGTGCACATCGGCGGCAGCAAAGAAGACGAGATGGACTTCCAGGTGCACAGCAACCGGCTCACCGGTTTCTACGCCGCCATGAGCGCCGCCGGCCTGCCCACCGAACGCTCGGGCCTGTTCTACGCCTGCGAGTTCACGATGCCGGGCGGCTACGAGGTGGGCCTCGCCGTGTTCGGCGACCCGCGCACCCGCCCCACCGCGGTCTTCGCCGCGAGCGACGAGATCGCGATCGGTTTGATCGTCGCCGCCAGGGAACTGGGTATCCAGGTGCCGGCCGACCTGTCCGTGATCGGGATCGACGGACATCCGTATGCCGATATGTTCCGTCTGACCACCCTCGAGCAGCACCCGCGCACACAGGGCCGGCTCGCGGTGCAGGCCCTCCTGACGGAATTGGAGAACCCCGCTCAGCACGGCGACGAGGATCACCTGACCCGGCTGCCCACGAACCTGGTCATCCGCTCGAGCACCAGCGGCCCACGTCTCACCCACGGGGGCTGACACCGTGCGTCGGGCCTGACGGAACGGGCATAACGACAGAAGGCGCCGCATCCGATGGATGCGACGCCTTCTCTGTGTGGACGGCTTGGGCCGTCACGCCTCTACGAGAAGCAGAGAACCCCTCGCGGGGCCCCGACTACTTGAGGACGGCGGTGGCGCCGGCAGCTTCGAGAGCAGCCTTGCCCTTTTCAGCGGCTTCCTTGGAAACGCCTTCGAGGACGGCCTTCGGCGCGCCATCGACGACGGCCTTGGCCTCGCCGAGGCCCAGGCTGGTGAGCTCGCGCACAACCTTGATGACCTGGATCTTCTTGTCGCCGACAGCCTCGAGGATGACGTCGAAAGCGGACTGCTCTTCGACCTCTTCAACGGGGGCGGCGGGACCGGCAGCGCCGGCAGCGGCGACCGGTGCAGCGGCGGTGACCTCGAAGGTCTCCTCGAACGCCTTGACGAACTCGGAGAGTTCGATGAGGGTGAGGCCCTTGAACTGTTCGAGCAATTCCTCGGTGGAAAGCTTTGCCATGATTTTTCTCCCTATAGTTTCTTAGTTACTCACCGCGATGCCAGGCAGATGCCTAGTTCGCGGACTCCTGCTTCTCACGCAGCGCGTCGATGGTGCGAACAGCCTTCGACAGCGGTGCGTTGAACAGATATGCGGCTCCGAACAGCGAGGCCTTGAATGCGCCGGCCAGCTTGGCCAGCAGCACTTCGCGGGACTCGAGGTCGGCGAGCTTGCCTACCTCTGCGGCGGTGAGCGGGTTACCGTCGAAGTAACCACCCTTCACTACCAGGAGAGGGTTTGCCTTGGTGAAGGCACGCAGGGTCTTCGCAACGGCGACAGGGTCTCCGTGAACGAATGCGATTGCGGACGGACCGACAAGCTCGTCGTCAAACGACGTGATGCCGGCGTTGTTCGCCGCAATCTTGGTCAGCGTGTTCTTCACCACGGCGTACGTGGCGTCCGCACTGATGGAAACGCGCAGCGACTTGAGCTGCGCAACAGTGAGACCGCGGTACTCGGTGAGCAGAACGGCGGTCGAGCTCTGGAATTTCTCCGTAAGCTCGGCGACCGTTGCTTCCTTGTTCGCCATGGCGCTCCTCTTGGTTTCATGTGCCGGTAGCCCGGGGAGCAGACATGAAAAAAGCTCCGGCGCAGGCGCCGGAGCTGGGAACGCATTCCAGTGAATGCAGTCTGACTTCGAATCCTGCGCGGGCCGTTCACGTGAATGAACCTTCGATTGCCAGTGCATTTCTACACGGCAATAACCGGCGGTCTTTGGCTTTCGCCCACGATACGGGATGGTGGAGGCCGGTGCAAATCGGCATCCGTTCACTGCATCCCCGAACCCGCCTCCCGCTGCCTGCTGCCCGCTGCCCGCCTGCGACTCCTGAACCCGACCCTGAACCAATTCGACGGAGATTTTGCCCGAAATGGCCGGTTTCGGGTTCAAAACCTTGTTCTGGAGCAAAATCTCCGTCGAATTCGCATGGCGAACCGGGCAGACCACGCACCGGCACGGGACGGGGTCAGGCGAGCGCGACGGGGAGGGAGACGCGGAAACACGTGAAACCGGGGCGGCTCTCGACCTCGATCTCGCCCTGGTGCGCGGCCACGACCGCGTGGGCGATGGCCAGGCCGAGGCCCGTGCTGCCCGTTCCCCGGTAGCGCGTGCTGTCGCCGCGGGCGAAACGCTCGAACAGTGTGGCCCGGAGGTTCTCGGGGACGCCGGGGCCGTCATCCGTCACTGTCAGGATAACGCGGTCGTTCTGGCGCGCGAGGGCCACGTCGACCGTGGTCTCGGGGGGCGTGTGGATGCGCGCGTTGGCGAGCAGGTTGGCGAACACCTGGTGCAGCCGCGCGGCATCACCGACGATTTCCACCGGCTCGTCGGGCAGCTCCAGGCCCAGCACCCGTCCCGGGCCGGCGGCGTGGGCGTCGCTGACGACGTCCACGATCAGGCTGGTCAGGTCGACCGGGCCGCTGACCAGCTCCCGGCCTTCGTCGAGACGGGCGAGGAGCAGCAGGTCTTCGACCAGGCCGGTCATCCGCACCGATTCCGACTCGATCCGCCCCAGGGAATGCAGCGCGTCCGGCGGCAGTTCCTGGTCGGAGCGGCGGGTGAGTTCGGCGTAGCCGCGGATCGAGGCCAGCGGCGTGCGCAGCTCGTGGCTGGCGTCGGCGACGAACTGGCGCACCTTGCGCTCACTGGCCTGACGTGTTTCGAGCGCCACGTCCACGTGGTCGAGCATGCGGTTCAGCGCCGATCCCACCCGGCCGACCTCGGTGCGGGGGTCGGTGTCGGCGGCCGGTACCCGGTCGACGAGCGAGACCTCCCCACGGTCCAGGGGGAGCTCGGACACCCGCGCCGCCGTCTCGGTCACGCGCACCAACGGGCGCAGGGCAAGCCGCACGATCCAGGTGGCCAGAATCGCGACGATGAGGATGCCGACCAGGGAGACCACCGCAATGATGATGCCCAACTGGGTGACCGTGTTCTGCACCCCGGAGAGCGGCAGGCCCACCAGGTAAAGGGTGCCGTTGCGGGTCGTGTCGGCCCTGACCCGGTAGCTGCCGGCGTCTTCGCCGAGATGCACCGTCACCGCGGTCGATTCCCGCATCTGTTCGGCCAGCAACTGCACCTGCTCACCGGTCAGCTTGGCGATCTCGCCGCTCTCCTCCTCCGTGTAGCCGGCCGTGACGGTCGAGCCGTCGTAGACCAGGGCCAGCGTTCCAGGCTGCTGGGCCGGACCGGACAGAATCATCTGCGCCGTCGGTGTGAAGAGTGCCCCGTTGCCGCCCTCGTCGTCCGCATCCCGGCGCACGTCGATCACGGCGCCTGACCGGTCCGACGCGCTTTGCAGCTGCTGGTCGAGGCCGTCGATCAGGGAGGCACGGAGAATGGCGACGCTGACCATCCCGATACCGATACTGACCAGGGCGAGGAGGCCGACGACGGCGAGCACCAGCCGCCGGCGCAGGGTCCACGGCGCGCGTCGCCGGCGAGCGCCCGGCTCGCGGGGAGAATTCGGGGTCACGAAGCGGTCTTCAACATATAGCCGGCGCCGCGCACCGTGTGGATCATCGGCACGCGGCCGGCGTCGACCTTCTTGCGCAGATAGGAGATGTAGATCTCGACGACGGAGGACTTGCCGCCGAAGTCATAGCTCCACACCCGGTCGAGGATCTGGGCCTTGCTGAGCACCCGCCGGGGGTTGCGCATCAGGAAGCGCAACAGTTCGAATTCGGTGGCGGTCAGCTCGATCGCGTCTCCCCCGCGGAACACCTCGTAGCTGTCCTCGTCGAGGGTGAGGTCGCCGACCGAAATGCGGGGATCCAGGGAGTCGGCCACGGTGAGGGTGGACCGGCGGATGAGCCCGCGGAGCCGGGCGACGACCTCTTCAAGGCTGAACGGTTTGGTGACGTAGTCGTCGCCGCCGGCCGTCAGCCCCTTGAGCCGGTCGTCGAGGGAGTCCTTGGCCGTGAGGAAGAGCTCGGGCGTCTCGTGGCCGTCCGACCGCAGGCGTTGCAACACCTGCAGGCCGTCGAGGTCGGGCAGCATGATGTCGAGCACGATCGCATCCGGCCGGAATTCGCGGGCGATCGTGAGCGCCTGACGCCCCTCGCCGGCCGTGCGCACCTCCCAGCCCTCATAGCGCAGCGCCATCTGGAGCAGATCGGTCAGCGTGGGTTCGTCGTCGACCACGAGCACCCGGATGGCGCTGCCGTCCGCCCTGGTCAGGCGCGGTGCGCGGACCACTCGCTCGTTCTCGCTAGTGCTCATGATTACCAGTATCCGAATGTTGGCTATGAATCGGCTATGCGCAGTCTTGGTCTCTGCTGTGACGCGAAACCGTCATCCGTCCGCTGTCGCCCCGCAGCCATAGCGCGACGGCTGATGCCGCCCGGCGTGGGCAGGCCCGGCGAACAGGCACAATGGAACAGTGACGAACCAGCTGCTCTCCCTGTTCGATGAGGAGGTGCATCCGTCGCCCGTCGATGCCCGGCCGGTGGCGCCCCTGGTCGCCGCGGCGCACCTCCGGCGCATCGTTGCCGATTCCACCGACCGGGTGACCTGGCTGCGGGCCCGCGCCCAGGGGATCACGGCCACGGATGTCGCCAAGCTCGCCACCCCGAAATCGCTGCAGACCGCCGTCTACGACAAGCTCAACGGCAGCAGCTTCAACGGCAACAGCTTCACGGACCACGGGCGCGCCCGGGAGCCCGAGATCGCGGCCTGGGTGCTCGGCCGCTACGGCATCGAGCCCAGCACGGCCCTGTTCCACGCGGCCCACCACCGGCGGCACCTGGCCACCCCCGACGGCGTCGGCACCGGTTCAGGCCAGGGTGCCGGCGGCCTTGAACTGGCCGAGATCAAGACGACGAGCAAGGCCTGGCGCAGCATCCCGCGCTCGTACTTGCGTCAGGTGTGGTGGCAGCAGTACGTGCTCGGCGCCGAACGCACCCTGCTCGTCTGGGAACAGCACCAGGACTTCGTCCCCGTGAATGCCGAGCCCGAGTGCCGGTGGATCGACCGTGACGAAGACCAGATCGCGATCCTGGTGGGGTACGCCAACAACCTGATCGCCCTGCTCAACCAGCAGACCACCTCGGGTCCACCGCCCGCGCAGGCCTGACCGGTCGTCCACCGGTCGTCCACCGGTTTCGCAGCGCGCGGATGCCCGCGGGAAAGCCGCTTGCCGGGTGTCGCAGGCGGCTTTCCCCTCGGCGTCACGCCACTACTGATCGAGCAAGTTCGCGCCGCTTCGGGTGCGGTACGACTTTTTCAGATGAGCCGGGCGGAGTGCTGAGTACTGGCTCGGTGGGGGATGAACCGAACCCAAGAGAGACCGGATGCGGGAAACCAGGGACTCTTCCACACACCGGGGTCGGTCCCCCTTTATGTGGACAGACTATGCGCCTGGCCCCCCTTCCAGCCAGACCTCGCCGCCACCAGATTCGGCCTCTTGCACCCCCAATTCGAGGGACACCGGGATGTGCCGGTTTGTCCCGGTTGTGCCCCGGCGGCGCGCAACCCACGAGAGAATGGGCAGATGGGAAACGCCACGAATCACTCACCGACCATGCGCGCCCTCGTGATCGACCGCCCCGGCCCGGCCGACGAGCTGCACCTGGCCGAGGTGGACGCCCCGATCGCGATTTTCGATGAACTCCTCGTGCGGGTCGTCGCCGCCGGAGTCAACCCGATCGATACCAAAACCAGGGCCGGCGGCGGCGTCACGAAGGCCATCCGCGGCTACCCGGCCGTGCTCGGACTCGATTTCAGCGGCGTCGTGGTCAGCGCGCCCTACGAGGCGTTCCCGCTGCAGCCCGGCGACGCGGTCTTCGGCATCGCCCGCGTGCCCCGCACCCCCGGCAGCTACGCCGAGCTGGTGACCGTCTCCAGCCTGAACGTCACCCGCAAGCCCGTGCGACTCAGCCACGTCGAGGCGGCTGCCGTACCGGTGGCGGCGCTCACCGCGTGGGGCATGGTCGTGGACCTGGCCGCGGCGGCTCCCGGGCAACGGATGCTCATTCACGCCGGCAGCGGCGGGGTCGGCCATTTCGCCGTGCAGTTTGCCAAGGCCTTCGGCGCCCACGTGACCGCGACCGGGTCGACCCGCAACCTTGATTTCCTGCGAGAGCTCGGCGCCGACGTCGTCATCGACCACACCCAGACCCGGTTCGACGAGGTGCTCTCCGGGCTGGACGCGGTGATCGACCTGGTCGGCAATGTTCACGACAACACCGGCACTCGGTCGCTCGGCGTGCTGCGCCCCGGCGGAATCCTGGTGAACGCGCCGACCGGAAGCTGGCCGACCATGGCGGAGGAGGCCGCGGCCGCGGGCATCCGTGCCACCGGATTCAAGGTGGCGCCCTCCGGGCACACCCTCGACGTCATCACCGAACTCATCGACGACGGCGCCGTGCGGGTGCACGTGGACCGGGTGTTCCCCCTCGCAGAAGGCGCGGCGGCGCACCGCCTGATCGAGGAGGGACACACACGCGGCAAGATCGTGCTGCGGGTGACGGATGACCCGACCGGCTCCTCTGCGGACTCCGGCTCCGACTCTGCCGGGCCTCGCTCGTGAGCGGCGACGGCCCGTCCCTCGTCTGGTTCCGCGACGACCTGCGCCTCGCGGACAACCCGGCCCTGCAGGCCGCGCTCGAACGCGGCAAGCCGATCGTGGCCGTGTACGTGCTGGACGAGGAGTCCCCTGCGGTCCGGCCGCTCGGTGGCGCGGCCCGGTGGTGGCTTCACGGGAGCGTGACAGCGCTGGCCGACTCGCTGGAACGCCTGGGCGGCCGGTTGACGCTGCGCCGGGGGCCGGCCGAGGACATGATCATGGCGCTCGCGGCATCCGTCGGCGCCGACGCCGTATTCTGGAACCGTCGCTACGGCGCCGCCGAGCGCGAGGTGGACACCCGGATCAAGTCGGGCCTCACCGCGGCCGGAACGGAGGCCCGCAGCTTTGCCGGCGCGCTCCTGTTCGAGCCGTGGACGATCCAGACCGGCCAGGGGGGCACCTACTCGGTGTTCACCCCCTTCTGGCGGGCGTGCACGGCCGGCCCGCCGCCGCGCGCACCCTACCCCGCACCCGAGTCGATCCCCGGCTTCCCCGGAGAGATCCCCTCCGACGCGCTCGACGGCTGGGGCCTCCTGCCGACCCGGCCCGACTGGGCGGCCGGACTGCGGGGCGCCTGGCAGCCCGGCGAGGACTCCGCTCACCGCCTGCTCGAGACCTTCCTGAGCGAGTCCCTCACCCGGTACGGCGACGAGCGCGACGAGCCGGCCCAGGCGGTCACCTCGCGTCTGTCGCCGCACCTGCGCTGGGGCGAGATCAGTCCATTCCAGATCTGGCATGCAACCGAGCGGGCCCGGATCGGCCTCACCGGGCCCGCCCAGGCCAGTGCGACCCGATTCCTTACCGAGATCGGCTGGCGGGAGTTCAGCTACCACGTGCTGTTCACCAACCCCACCCTCGCCACCGTCAACCTGCGGCCCGAATTCGACGCTTTCCCCTGGCCGAAACTTGACCAGCGCGTGCTCGAAGCCTGGCAGCGCGGCCGCACCGGGATCTCGCTCGTCGACGCCGGCATGCGAGAACTCTGGCGCACCGGCAGCATGCACAATCGAGTGCGCATGGTGACGGCATCGTTCCTGATCAAGAACCTGCTGATCGACTGGCGGCTCGGAGAGCAGTGGTTCTGGGACACCCTCGTCGACGCCGACGCCGCGAGCAACCCGTTCGGCTGGCAGTGGGTGGCCGGGTCCGGCGCCGACGCCGCCCCCTTTTTTCGGGTCTTCAACCCGGAGCTGCAGGCGAAGAAGTTCGATCCAAACGCGGAGTACATCCGTCAGAACGTGCCGGAATACGGCACGGATGCCTACCCGGCTCCGATCGTCGACCTCGGCGAGACGAGACGGGCGGCCCTCGCCGCCTACGAACAGATCAAGGGGATGAAGGAGCAGTCGATCGCGGCCCGCGCGGCCGGGGCGGAGGGCACCGGTTAGAGCGCCCGCTCCAACACGAAGTCGTCCTCGTACCGTTCGCCCACCAGGAAGCGCTTCTCGCCGACCGTGACGAACCCGTTCTTCTCGTAGAAGCGAATGGCCCGCGCGTTCTCCTGGTTCACGCCCAGCCAGCTGCCGGCCGCGCCCCGCGCCCGGGCGGCGTCCATGGTCGCGTTCATCAGGGCCGCCGCCACCCCGCGGCCGTGCGTCTCGGCGCGCAGGTAGCACTTGCTCAGTTCCGCCGTGGGTCGGATCGTGGCTGCCGCCCGCGCATCGTCATCGGCCGGCTCGGCGAATACGAGCATCGTGTAGCCGAGCATGACCCCGGCCGCCCCGGCCTCCCCGGCCACTTCGGCCACGAGAATCAGCCGGTCCGGGTCGGCCAGGTAGGCGTCGAAGTTGCCCTCCGCGAGCACGTCACGCAGGAACGCGGCGATGGCCTCGGCCGAGGTGTGTGGCGGGCAGGCGAGCGCGAAGGTGGCGACGGCCAGCTCGGCCAGCGCCGCGGCATCCGTCGCCGTCGCCGTGCGAATCTCGATCACCGATCCAGCTTATCGACGCCCCCACCAGCCCACCACTGCATGCGAGAGCGCGCACGATGCCCCCTCAGTAGTGCTGAACGGGCTGAGTGCGCGCTTACGCGGCCAGGAGCTACAGGTAACGGGCGTACGCTCCCACGGTGAGGAACGTCGGGAACTCGGGCTCGAGCGCGCATGCCCGGAACACCTCGAGCGCGTCGTCGAACCGGTCTCCGGGCGTGCGCTCGAGTGCCTCGTACACGTCGACGAGCTGTTCCTCGACCCAGGTTCCGTCGATCCGGATGCCCTCGGCGGTGATCGAGCCCAGGTGGATCCACTGCCAGATCTGTGAGCGGGAGATTTCCGCGGTCGCGGCGTCCTCCATCAGATTGTCGATGGCCGCCGCGCCGACGCCGCGCAGCCAGGACTCGATGTAGCGCAACCCGATCGTGAGGTTGTCGTGAACGCCGGCCTCGGTGATCTGCCCGCCGACGGACTCCACGTCGAGCAGCTGGGCGGCCGTGACGCTCACCTCGGCGCGGGTGCGGTGCAGCTGGTTCGGCTGGTCGCCGAGCACGCGGTCGAACTCGGCTTGGGCCGTCGGGATGAGGTCCGGGTGCGCCACCCAGGTGCCGTCGAAGCCGTCGGTGGCCTCGCGCTTCTTATCGGCGGCCACCGCCTCGAGGGCACGCCGGGTCACCTCCGGGTCGCGCCGGTTCGGGATGAACGCGCTCATTCCGCCGACGGCATACGCACCACGCCGGTGGCAGGTCGACACCAGCAGCTCGGTGTAGGCACGCATGAAGGGCACGGTCATCGTGATCTGCTTGCGGTCGGGGAAGACGAACCGGCTCCCGCGGGTGCGGAACGTCTTGATGATGCTGAAGATGTAGTCCCAACGTCCGGCGTTCAGGCCTGCGCAATGGTCACGCAGCTCGTAGAGGATCTCCTCCATCTCGAAGGCGGCCTGGATCGTCTCGATCAACACGGTGGCCCGGATGGTGCCGTACTCGATGCCGAGGCGGTCCTCCGAGTGACTGAAGATATCGTCCCAGAGACGGGCCTCGACATGGCTCTCGAGCTTCGGCAGGTAGAAGTACGGCCCGCTGCCGCCCTCGATCAGGTGCTGCGCGTTGTGGAAGAAGTACAGCCCGAAGTCGACGAGGCTGCCGGACGCGTTCGTCCGGCGGTTCGCGCGGTCGACGAACGTCAGGTTCTTCTCCACCAGCTGCCAGCCGCGCGGGCGCATCACGATGGTGGGCGTGGCGCCGGTGGCGTCGCCGGTGACGGCGTATTGCTTGCCCTCCGGGCTGGTGAAGCTCAGCTGACCGCGCACCTGGTCGAACAGGGTCAGCTGGCCCTCGACGACGTTCGCCCAGGTGGGGCTGGTGGCGTCTTCCTGGTCGGCCAGCCAGACCTTCGCGCCCGAGTTCAGCGCGTTGATGGCCATCTTGCGGTCGGTCGGCCCGGTGATCTCCACCCGGCGGTCGACCAGCCCGGGACCCGCACCGGCAGCCGTCCAGGTGAGGTCACGACGGATGTGCGCGGTCTCGGTGAGGAATCCCGGGTCGCGCCCATTGGAGGCATCCACGCGCTTGCGCAGTCGAGTCGCCAGCAAGTCCTGCCGCGTACCGGCGAACCGGTCGTGCAGCTCGGCCAGGAATACCAGCGCCTCCGGCGTGAGGATCTCCTCATAGCGCGGACCGAGATCGCCGGTGATCTCGAGGTGCGGTTCGATGGTGGCAAAACTGCCGGTGTTCGTGGTCAGACTGGCGGCCTGGACCTGGTCGGATGTCGCCAGGGGCGGGGTGTTCATGGGCTGAGCTCCTTCGGAAGTTGAACGGGGAGGGCTGCGTGACTGGCGCCGCCTGGGGAAAGCGCCATTGCTTGCCTGATTCCCACTGTGGACTAGGAGACCCGGTCACGCCGTCGCCGGCATAACAGAAGAACAGCATTTCTTCTGGCTACGAGAAGTTATCCCCGGAGTATGTGAGCATGGGGCATGGTCACCGTCGATCCCGCCTTCCGCTCCTCCCTGTCCGCGGCTCCTCCCGAGGAGGCAGGGCTCGATGCGCTCACCCTGGGGCGGCGCATCCGTGAACTGCGCACGAACCGGCGCATGACTCTGGACGCCCTTGCGGCCGCCATCGACCGGGCACCCTCTCAGGTGTCGATGATCGAGAACGGCAAGCGCGAGCCGCGCCTGTCGATGCTGCGCACCATCGCGACCGCGCTCGGCACCACGGTCGACGACCTATTGAAAACGGATGCCCCGTCCGAGCGGGCGGCGCTGGAAATCGCCGTCGAGCGCGCTCAGCGGGGCCCCGTGTTTACCGCCCTCGGACTGCCGCATATCCGTGTTGGCCGGGGAACGAGCGACGAAACATTGCAGACACTGCTCAGCCTGCACAACGAGATCCTGCGCCTGCACCGGGAGCGGGCGGCGACCCCGGAGGAGGCCCGGCGAGCGAACGTGGAGCTGCGAGCCACCATGCGGGCCCGGGACAATTACTTTCCCGAGCTCGAGGCACAGGCGCAGCGCCTGCTCGCCGCGGTCGGCCACACCGGCGGGCCGGTTTCCCACCAGGTGGTGGCCGACATGGCGACCCATCTCGGCTACTCGCTGCACTACGTGGGCGACCTTCCGAACTCGACCCGCTCGGTGACGGACAAGCGCAACCGGCGCATCTACCTGCCCACCGAGCAGTCGGCGTCCCGCGACTCCCGCTCCCCCATTCTGCAAGCGTTCGCCACCCTGCTCTGCGAACACGAGGAGCCCGGAAACTATGCGGAATTTCTGTCTCAGCGGGTGGAGACCAACTATCTGACCGCGGCCATCCTGCTGCCCGAAAAAGACACCGTGAAACTCCTCACCGAGGCGAAGAACCTTCGACGTATCTCGATGGAGGATCTGCGGGACGCCTTCGCGGTGTCCTATGAGACGGCGGCGCACCGGTTCACGAACCTCGCCACCGCGCGGCTCGACATCCCGGTGCACTTCATGAAGGTGCACGAGTCCGGCACCATGATCAAGGCGTACGAAAACGATTCGGTGCGCTTCCCGAGCGACGCGCTCGGCGCGGTCGAGGGCTCGACGGTCTGCCGCAACTGGACCGCGCGCACCGTCTTCCACGTCGCCGACCGGTTCAGCCCCTGGTACCAGTACACCGACACCCCGAGCGGTACCTTCTGGTGCACCTCGCGCATCGAGAAGGCCAAAGAGGGCGACTACTCCGTCAGTGTGGGCGTGCCGTTCACGCACGTGAAGTGGTTCCGTGGCCGCGAAACCAACAACCGGGCCGTGTCCACCTGTCCCGACGAGTCGTGCTGCCGCCGCGCGCCCGAGGAGCTCTCGGAGCGCTGGTCCGGGCAGTCCTGGCCGGCCGCGCGCACGCCCACCAGCCTGCTCGCGGCCCTGCCCACGGGCACCTTTCCCGGCGTCGACCAGACCGAGGTGTTCCAGTTTCTGGAGTCGCACGCGCCGGTGAGATGAGAGCGGGGCGGGCACATGGCCGACGGGGACCGCGCCTGAGATGATGAACGAGTAGCAGAGCCGCGCCGAACAAAGGACGATCCGTGGGCACGACCATTTTCGAGCGGGCCAGGCCCGCCGCATCCGTCATCGCGGGCGCCCTCGCCGACACCCGCTCCGCGCCGTTCTGGCTGGACGACGTGTCTCCGCAGACCGGCTACCCGACCCTCACGGCCGACCTCGACTGTGATCTCGCCATCGTCGGCGGCGGCTACCTCGGACTCTGGACCGCCGTGCTCGCTCAGCAGGAGAACCCGGGCGCTCGCGTGGTGCTGCTCGAAGCGCGCACGATCGGCTGGGCTGCGTCGGGCCGCAACGGCGGTTTCTGCGAGGCCAGCCTGACCCACGGCGAGGAGAACGGCCGACGCCGCTGGCCGACGGAGATCCACCGGCTCACCGAACTCGGCCTCAAGAACCTCGACGAGATCGAGCGGGCCGTCACCGAGCTCGGGCTGAAGTGCGACTTCGAGCGCACCGGCGCCATCGACCTGGCCGTCGAGGAGCACCAGGTCGAATGGCTGCGCGAGGAACCGACCGGAACCGACAGCGTGTTCCTGGATGCCGCGGCCCTGCGCGCCGAGGTCGGCTCCCCCACGTACCTGGCCGGCATCTGGCACAAGCGAAGCAACGCGCTCGTGCACCCGGGTAAGCTGGCTACCGAGCTCGCCCGGGTCGCCACCGAACTTGGGGTCGAGATCTTCGAACACACCCCGGTGAAGAACCTGGACACGCAGGGACTCACTCCGGCGCAGGGCACCCGGCTCCGCACCGAGTCGGGTGTGGTGCGGGCGACGAAGACCGCGCTGGCGACCAACGTGTTCCCTTCGCTGCTGGCCCGCAACCGCCTGTCCACGGTGCCGGTCTACGATTACGTGCTGATGACCGAGCCGCTGTCGCCCGATCAGCTCACCGCCATCGGCTGGCAGAAGCGGCAGGGGCTGAGCGACCTGGCCAACCAGTTCCACTACTACCGGTTGAGCGCAGACAACCGCGTACTCTTCGGCGGCTACGACGCGATCTACCACTACGGAGCCCGGGTGCGGAGCGGCTATGAGAACCGGCCGGAAAGCTTCCAACGATTGGCCGGCCACTTCTTCACCACATTTCCGCAGCTGGCCGGGCTGCGTTTCAGCCACCAGTGGGCCGGCGCCATCGACACGTCGACCCAGTTCTGCGCGTTCTATGGCACGGCCCGCGGCGGACGGATCAGCTACGCCGCCGGGTTCACCGGTCTAGGCGTGGCCGCGACGCACTTCGCGGCGAAGGTCATGCTCGACCAACTGGCGGAGCGCAGGACCGAGCGCACGCAGCTGGAGATGGTGCGCGGGCGGCCACTCCCGTTCCCACCGGAGCCCCTCGCTTCGATGGGCATCCAGACCACGCGCTGGTCACTCGACCGCGCCGACCACAACCGAGGCCGCCGCAACATCATCCTGAAGACGCTCGACGCGCTGGGCCTCGGCTTCGACTCGTAGGGCTCGATAGCGCTCGGGGCGCTCAGCGCGCTCGGAACCCTGGCAGCGTCCGCGGCCCGAACGAATTCGACGGAGATTTGGCTCAAAACGGTTTAAACCACGTTGGGAGAGCGCTCCATCCTCAAAATCTCCGTCGAATTGGTTCGACGGGCGGGGTGGGTGAGCCACGGCATCCGTGGGTCCGAGGCAACGGATGCCGCGGCGCGGCTCAGGCCTCCCCGGTTCAGGTCGGGACGGCGCTGATCAGGAGATAGCGGTCGCCGATGACCTCAAAGGCCGTGCTGGTGGCCTCCTGCACGATGTCCATCTGATTCGACAGGTCGTTCAGGAGGTCCATGATCGGCCGGTATTCCAGCTGGCTGCGGATCTGACCCAGCACCCGTTGCGACCCTCGGTCACACCGACGCGGTCGGTGTGCGGTTCCATCTCGCGCAGGCATTGTTCCGCCCGCGAGATGAACAAGGCCACCGACCGCGGAAACAGCCGGCCTCGTAGGCCCCCGACGGAGCGCCGGATGGTCGTCCCCGAAGGCCCGCTGGCCTCGGTCAACGACCGGGTTGGCCAGCAACCGTGCGGTCATGTCTCCCTGCTCCAGGCTGCAGAAGTGCCGCGCCTCGCCGCGGCTGACGCCGGACTCGACCGTGGGCCGCTCCTCCTGCTCGATCACGCGGGGCACCGCGGCCAGCGGGACGGGCCGTGAGCGAGGTGAGCTCGGGGAACATCTCATCCCCGGCCCGGGGCGCGCCCCGTCCAGCGCGTCCAGCCACTCAGCCCGCAAGACGACGTGCGCGGTCTGCAGATTACCGAGAGCACCCAGACGGGTGCCCCGGTGCTGGCCACGGGCATCTCCCTCTCGGTGGCGCGGGGTGAGGTCATCGGCCTGGTCGGTGTCACCGGTTCCGGGGCACGCGAGATCGCTCTGGCCATCCTGGGCCGGCTGCCCGAACCGGCGGTGATCGCGGCCGGCTCCATCCTGATCGACGGTATCGAGCTCGTCGGGGCATCGCGGCGCGCCCTCAACCGGCTGCGCGACACGAGAATCTCTCTCATTTCCCCTGCCGCGCCCACGGGCCTGGCCCCGGACCAGGTCATCGGCCGCCAGCTCGCCCGAACCCTGCGCCGGACAGGGGGTCTGTCCCGAACGGATGCCGCCCGGCATGCGTTGGAACTCCTCGAGAAGGTCGGGCTGCCGGATCCGCAGGCGACGTCGCTGGTGGTTCCGACCCAGCTCGAACCGACCGCGCTGCTCCAGGTGACGATCGCGGCCGCGCTCTCACAGCCCCCGGACATCCTGATCCTGGACGAGCCGACGCGCGCCGTCGAGGCTGCGGGCGAGCCCTCCGCACTGGAGCTCTGCCGCGGGTTCGTCCAGGAGTTCGGACTGTCGATCATCGTGGTCTCCCGGAACCTCGGCCTGGCGGACGCCACCTGCGACCGAGTGGCGGTCGTGGAGGCGGGACGGGTCGTCGAGCAGGCTTCGGCGGCTGAGATCCTCGCTTCCCCGCGGCATCCGCACACCCACAGCCTGCTCGAGGCGGCCCGCTCCGCGCGCGGCTGACCGGTTCCGGTTAGGCCGGTTCCGTTCGCGATCCGGACCGACCCGACGACACCGCGTTGCGCGCTGCGAGAATGTGCGAGCGCATGGCGACCTCGGCCCAGAGTGCGTCTCCCGACCATAGCGCCGTGAGGATGTCGCGGTGGTGGTGGTTGCTGCCGGCCCGGAAGACGGCGGCGTCGCGGCGGAAGAGCGAGGCCATCATCGGGGCGCGGCCGACGGACGCGGCCAGGGCCATCAGCTGGGTGACGCCCGACGCGGCCACGATGATGCGGTGGAATTCGGCGTTGAGCACGCCCAGCCGGCCGATGCCCTCGGCGTCGGTTGCGCGCACGAACTCCTCCATGGCGTCAATCAGGATGGCCAGCCGGTCGAGGTCGGCCGGCTCGATCCGCGCCGCCGCGAGGCCCGCCGCCCTGCTCTCGAGAGCCGCGCGAAGAAAATACGTCTCGCAGATCTGCTCGGTGGTCCATTCCACGACCGTGGCACCCCGGTTCGGCACGAACTCCACCAGGCCGGCCTCGTCGAGCCGGCGCAGCGCCTCGCGCACGGGGGTGCGGCTGACGCCGAGTTCCTGGGCCAGCACCGTCTCCCGCAGCGTGGCCCTGGCGGGCAATTCCCCCGAGAGGATGCGCGCACGCAGGTTCGCGAACACGGTCTGTCCCCCCGTCACCCCCACTGCGCTCCTCCCCCGTCGATCGGCCCGACAGCCAATCTGCTTGCCACTATGTCACATCGCGGCCTCAGGAGAACGCGTTCAGGCCGGTCAGGGCCCGCCCGAGCACGAGCTGGTGGATTTCGTCGGTGCCCTCATAGGTGCGCACCGATTCCAGGTTCGCCAGGTGGCGCATCACCGGGAATTCGCTGGTAATGCCGTCGCCGCCGAGGATGACGCGGGCCTCGCGGGCGATCTGGATCGCCTCGCGCACGCTGTTGAGCTTGCCGATGCTGATCTGGGTGGGGGTCAGCGTGCCGCGCTCCTTGAGCCGACCGAGGTGCAGGGCCAGCAGCACCCCCTTCTCGTATTCCACGAGCATGTCGGCGAGCTTGGCCTGGATCAACTGGGTAGCCCCAATCGGTTTGCCGAACACCTCACGGGTCTTCGCGCGCAGGATGGCGGCGTCGAGGCAGCTGCGGGCGGCGCCCATGGCCCCCCAGACGATGCCGAAGCGCGCCTCGTTGAGGCAGCCGAACGGCCCGGACAGCCCAGCGGCACCGGGCAGGATCGCATCGAATGGCACCTGCACGGCGTCCAGGTGCACATCGCACTGGATCGACGCACGCATCGAAAGCTTCTTGCCGATGGGGATGGCGGTGAAACCGATACTGTCGGTCGGAACCAGGAAGCCGCGCACACCGGCATCCGTTTGGGCCCAGACGATCGCGACGTCGGCGATGCTGGCCAGGCCGATCCAGCGTTTGGCACCCTCGATCACCCAGCCGTCGGCGCCCCGGGTGGCGGTGGTCGCCATCGCGGCCGGGTCGCTGCCGCCGGTCGGTTCGGTCAACGCGAAGCAGCCCACGAGCTGGCCGGCGGCCATGCCCGGCAGCCAGTGCTGCTTCTGCTCCGCAGACCCGTACTTGTGGATGGCCGACATCGCCAGCGAGCCCTGCACCGAGACGAAAGTGCGCCAGCCGCTGTCAGCGGCCTCCAGCTCGAGGCAGACCAGCCCGTAGCTCACCGCCCCCGCGCCGGCGCAGCCGTACCCGGTGAGGTGCATGCCGAGGAACCCGGCCGCCCCGAGTTCAGGGATCAGCTCGGCCCGGAAGTGCTTCTCCTCGAAGTCGTCCTCGATGGTCGGCAGGATGCGGTTGGTCGCGAAAGCGCGCGCCGCGCGCGCCCAGACGATCTCCTCCGGCTCGAGCAGGGCATCGAGGTCGAAGACGGTGTCGACCAGCGGGCTGGGCACAAGCGGGGTGGGGCGGCCTGCGGCGGTCACGAGAGTCCTTTGGGGGTCGGCGGAACACGAGCGAGATCTGTGGCTGGTACGGGGGCTGGTACGGGGGCTCGCCCTGGGGCAGCGGTCGGGGACGGGGCGAGCCAGTCGGCGCCCTCGTGCTCGCCCAGCCGCGGCGGGCACAGGCGGTAGGCGGCCGGGCGGCCGGCGAGGTGGATGGGGTTGGCAACCTGGCGGCTGGTGCGGCCGGCCGCACCCAGTTCCACCACCGGGTCGAGCCCCAGCGCGGCGGCGAAGGCGAACGCCTCGTCGAGGGTGTTGACCTGGCCGGCCGGCACACCGGCATCGGTCAGAACGCCCACCCAGTGCGCCGCGGGCTCGGGCCGGAGCCGGTCCTCAATCAACTTTTTCAGCACCGTGCGGTGCCGCACCCGGTCGGCGTTACCGCGGAACCGGTCGTCGTCGGCCAGGGCGGGAGCCCCGAGCAGTCGCACCAGGGTGCGGAACTGGCGATCGTTGCCCACCGCGATCACCAGCGGCCGGTCGGCGGCGTCGAACAGCTCGTACGGCGCGATGCTCGGGTGCGCATTGCCCATCCGGGTCGGTGACTGCCCGGTCGCGAGGGTGCCCGCGGCCTGGTTGGTCAGTGCGGAGAGCAGGGTGGTCAGCAGGTCCACCTCCACCCGGTGGCCGGCGGTCCCGCCCGCGTCGGTCGCATCACGCGCACGCAGGGCGAGTAGGACGCCGCTGACCGCGTTGAGCCCGGAGAGCACGTCCACGAGGGCCACCCCCACTTTGCTCGGCTCTTCGTCTGGGCGACCGGTGACGCTCATCAGCCCGCCGACAGCCTGTACGAGCAGGTCGTAGCCGGGCAGGCGGGCGCCGGCCCCCGCGCCGAAGCCCGTGATCGAGCAGTAGACCAAGCTCGGATTGACGGCCCGCAGCTGCTCGAAGCCCAGAGCAAACCGGTCCATCACGCCGGGCCGGAAGTTCTCCACCACGACGTCGGCGGTCTCGGCGAGTCGCCGGGCCACGGCCAGTCCCGCATCGGTGCCGAGGTCGCAGACGACGCTGCGCTTGTTGCGGTTCACCGACCCGAAGTAGGTGGAGTCCCCCTGCGCGTCGACCGGCGGCAGCCACTGCCGGGTGTCGTCGCCGACCGGGCTCTCGATCTTGATCACATCAGCGCCGAAGTCGGCCAGCATCATGGTGGCGTAGGGGCCGGCCAGTACCCGGGAGAAATCCGCGACCCGAAGGCCCGCCAACGGCTGCCCGGTTGCGTCCTGCGGCACGACCCACCTCTGTCCCCGTCGACTCGGACCACAGGACTCCGCCAGTGGCCGCTCTGACTCCGATCCTACCGGGCGGGTCGTGACCCGGAGACAGGAACTGCGAACGGGAACTCTCGGTGAAAGTTGGATCCATCGGTTCCGTGCGTTTGCTCGCGCACAGCACTATGGTGAGCACATTCTCGCTCTCCGGCTCGATCGGAAAGGTTCCCATGTCATCACACGCGTCATCCCAGAGGAAAGGGCTCGGCGACGCCGAGCACCTCGAGGCCCTCGGCTACGAAGACACCTTCCATCGTTCGATGTCGCTCTGGGGCAATTTCGCCCTTGGCTTCACCTACCTCTCGCCGCTCGTCGGCGTCTACTCGCTGTTCGCCCTGGCCCTGAGCACGGGCGGGCCACCCTCGATCTTCTGGCTGGTGATCGTGGGCACCGGCCAGCTGCTGGTGGCACTGGTCTTCGGCGAGGTGGTGTCCCAATACCCGATCGCGGGCGGTATCTACCCGTGGACACGTCGTCTCTGGGGCAAGAGGTACGCATGGATGACCGCCTGGGTCTACGTCTGGGCGATGCTCGTCACAATCACCGCCGTCGCGGAATTCGGCAGCGGGTTCCTCGCCAGCCTGATCAACGCGCCCGTCACCAAAGAGGTCACGCTCGGGCTCTCGGTGCTCTTTCTCGTCGTGGCCTTCGCGTTCAACTTCTCCGGCACGAAGATGCTGGCCCGCGCGGCCCGGATCGGGCTCGCTGCCGAATTGATCGGCGTGATCGGTCTCGGCCTCTACCTACTCCTTTTCCAGCGCAAGCAGGAGTTCAGCGTCTTCTTCGACACCCTGGGCGTCGAGGGTGACGGCAGTTACGCCACCGCGTTCCTCGGGGCCGCGCTTGCCGGACTGTTCCTGTTCTACGGCTTCGAAGCCTGCGGCGACGTGGCCGAGGAGGTGCCCGACCCGGCCAGAGGTATCCCCCGGGCCATGATCCTCACCATCCTGGTCGGCGGCGTCTCCGCCCTGTTCTCGTTCGGCGGGTACGTCCTGGCCGCGCCGGACCTGCAGGCCGTGGTCGACGGGACAGACATCGACCCGATCCCCGCGATCCTGGACGCGACCCTCGGCACGGTCGGTGCCACGCTGTTCCTCATAGTGGCGATCACGGCCTTCCTGTCCTGCGTGCTCAGCCTGCAGGCCGCGGCCAGCCGCCTGATCTTCTCTTTCGCACGAGACGGGATGGTCCCCGGCAAGACCTGGCTGGGCCAGGTGTCCCCGCGCACGGCAGTGCCGGTCAACGCACTGATCGTCGCGTCCACGATCCCGCTGTTGCTCTGCGTTGTGATCTACCTGGGCGGCAGCACGATCCTGACCCAGATCACGGCCTTCGCGGTGCTCGGCATCTATGTCGCGTTCCAGGCCGTGGTTCTGGCCGCGCTCCGCCAGCGGTTCAAGGGGTGGCGTCCGGCCGGGCCGTTCAGCCTGGGACCTCTCGGGTTCATCGTGAACATCATCGCCCTGGCCTACGGGATCTCCGCCATGATCCTGCTGGCGCGCCCGGGCACGACCGGGGTGTTCCTCGACGACTGGATCGTGCTGATCGGTTTGGCTGTAGTGATGGGCAGCGGCCTGCTGTACCTCTTCATCGCGAAGCCGCACACCACCTCGCACCAGCCGGAGGGCGACGCGATCGCGGTCGCCGCGATGCTTCGCGCGCACCCGCAGAACACCGATCGGGACGACCCCGCACGCAGAGACGCACGCCCCACGATGGCCAGCGAGTGAGCATCCGTTAACGAGGGAAGGGCCCAGTCTTTTGACGGGCCCTTCCTGGTGCAGCCGGGCTGCGGTGGAACTGACTAGATGCTGTTCACATCGAGAGCGATGCCGGGGCCGAACGTGGTCGAAACGGCACCCTTCATGATGTAACGGCCCTTGGAGGAGCTGGGCTTGAGGCGAACGATCTCCTCGAGAGCGGCGCTGATGTTCTCATTCAGCTGCTCGGCGGTGAAGGACACCTTGCCGACGACGAACTGCACGTTGGCGTGCTTGTCGACGCGGAACGCGATCTTTCCGCCCTTGATGTCGGACACGGCGCGCGCGACGTCAGGCGTCACGGTTCCGGTCTTCGGGTTCGGCATGAGTCCGCGCGGGCCGAGAACCTTACCGAGACGACCGACCTTGCCCATGAGCTCCGGGGTCGAGACGGCGGAGTCGAACGACGTGTAGCCGGCGGCCACCTTCTCGATGAGCTCGTCGCCACCGACCTCGTCGGCACCAGCAGCGATTGCCGCTTCGGCCGCGGGGCCCGTTGCGAAGACGATGACGCGGGCGGTGCGACCGGTGCCGTGAGGAAGAATCACGGTACCGCGAACCATCTGGTCAGCCTTGCGAGGGTCGACGCCGAGCTTGAGCGCGACCTCGACGGTCGAGTTGAAGTTCGCGGAGCCGGTCTCCCGGGCCAGGGTGACGGCCTCGGTCGGGGTGTAGAGCTTGTCTGCGTCGATCTTCTCGGCCGCGGCCCGGTAGGCCTTTGACTTCTGTGCCATGTTGAATCTCCTGTAAAACGAAATTGAGAGTGTGGTGCGAGCCTGGCTGGCTCTTCCACGTACTGCTGGTGGCGGAATGCCTGGGGGAGGTGGTTAGGCCTCGACCGTGATGCCCATGGAGCGGGCGGTGCCGGCGATGATCTTCGACGCTGCGTCGAGGTCGTTCGCGTTGAGGTCGACCATCTTGGCCTCGGCGATCTCGCGGACCTGGGCCTGGGTGAGCTTCGCAACCTTGACGGTGTGCGGGGTTCCACTGCCCTTGGCGACGCCGGCCGCCTTCTTGATGAGCTCCGCCGCCGGCGGAGTCTTCAGGATGAAAGTGAATGAACGGTCGTCGTAGACGGTGATTTCTACCGGGATGACGTTGCCGCGCTGGGATTCCGTCTGAGCGTTGTACGCCTTGCAGAATTCCATGATGTTGACGCCGTGCTGACCCAGCGCCGGCCCGATGGGCGGTGCGGGGTTGGCGGCGCCGGCCTTGATCTGAAGCTTGATCAGACCGGTTACCTTCTTCTTCGGTGCCATTGTTCTTCCTTACTTTGTAATGACGAGCAGCCAGGGGCCGCTCTCCCGGTGGCCCGGACGGGCCCCGGTGAACTTGAATCCGTGGGGAGGGTGTTCAGTCCCTTTAGAGCTTGGTGACCTGGTCGAAGCTGAGCTCGACCGGGGTTTCGCGCTCGAAGAGGGAAACCAGCACGATGAGCTTGCCGCTTTCCGCCTTGATCTCGCTGATCGATCCGGGCAGGCCCGCGAACGAGCCTTCCTTGATCGTGATCGTCTCGCCGATCTCGTAGTCGATCTCGGCCGGGAGGGCGCGGGTAGGGACCTTGCCGCCGTGTCCGCCGGTCTTGGCGGTGGGGACGTCTTGGATCTCGACGAGGCTCTTCAGCATGCCGAAGGCTTCCTCGAAGCGAAGCGGCGTGGGGTTGTGCGCGTTGCCGACGAATCCGGTGACGCCGGGCGTGTGACGCACCACGGACCAGCTGTCTTCGTTGAGGTCCATGCGAACGAGCACGTAGCCGGGGATGCGCACCCGGGTGACCATCTTGCGCTGGCCGTTCTTGATCTCGACGACGTCTTCCATCGGAACCTCGACCTGGTAGATGAAATCTTCCATGGCCATCGACTGCTTGCGGTTCTCGATGTTCGACTTCACGCGGCGTTCGAAGCCGGCATAGGAATGAATGACGAACCACTTGCCGGGCTGGAAGCGCAGTTCCTTGCGGAATTCTTCGTAGGGGTCTTCGGGGGTCTCGTCCTCGGCGGGCTCGGCACCGACATCCGTTGCCTCTTCAGCCTCGACTGCCACTTCGTCTTCGTCTTCCACGGCCTCGACGGCGGCCTCGGCCTCGTCGTCGGAATCGATGTCGAGGGCCTCGTCGACGAGAGCGTCGGCGTCGGGGTCAGCGGGCTCGGCCAACGCGTCGAGCGCGGCGTCGAGGTTGACTTCGACGCCCATGCTCGGGTCGAACACGTGCACGGCGACCTGCTCGGCAGCCTCTACGGAGTCTTCTTCAGCGGCGAGGGTGTTGCCCTCCTGCGCCTCGTCCTCGGTGGAGGACTGCTCGGCGGCGGTGGCCCAGTCGACATCGTCGTGATTCGTGTCAGTCACTAAATTTCAATCCTTTTCTATTGCGTGGGCACGAAACCGTGACCCAAACAGCGTTTGCCCTGAATTCTGCAGTGACTCTTCTTCATTGATGCGTGGCTGCGACCGCTGGGAGCGGATGCGGCACCGGAAGTTGCCTACCCGCCCGGCGTTCCGAACACGTACGTGACGGCGAGCGCGAACATCCAGTCGAAGGCGGAAACGATGGCCATCATGATGACAACGAATACCAGCACCACACCCGTGTAGCTGAGGAGTTCTTTGCGGGTGGGGGTGACGACCTTGCGGAGCTCCGCCATGACCTGCTTGATGAACAGGGACATCCGAGCGAAAGGACCGCGCTTGGAATCGAGCGCAAGTTTCGCGTTTGCGACGATTTCCTCACTGGGTTCGTCGACAACTTTTCGGGCCACCTGATTACACCTTTCATGTGCCGACGGAATGCCACCGACTTGCAGGGCGGACAGGACTCGAACCTGCAACCTGCGGTTTTGGAGACCGCTGCTCTACCAATTGAGCCACCACCCTATGGAACGAAATTCAAACTACCTCGAGACACTCGGACCCCGGAACGAACCGACAAGCGGGCGCAAAAAAGCTTGGCAGAATTGAATTACCTCGTCGAGTCTAGGTCACCCGGGGGCCACTGTAAAGCCGAGACAGCCCCAGCAGAACGAGGCAGCCCCGTATGCTCGAAGCGTGGCCCACGAATCCAAGCGCATCTCTACCCGAATCGGCTCCATTGCGGAGTCCGCGACCCTCAAGGTGGACGGCAAGGCGAAGGCCCTGCAGGCCGCCGGCCGGCCGGTCATCAGTTTCGCCGCGGGCGAGCCTGATTTCCCCACCCCGGAGCACATCGTCGAAGCCGCCCTACTGGCGGTCCGCGACCCGAAGAACCACCGGTACACTCCGGCGGCCGGGCTGCCCGACCTGCGCGAGGCCATTGCGGCCAAAACGCTCCGTGACAGCGGCCTGGCGATCTCGCCCAGCCAGGTGGTCGTCACCAACGGCGGCAAGCAGGCCGTCTACCAGGCTTTCGCCACGCTGCTCGACCCGGGCGATGAGGTGCTCGTGCCCACGCCGTACTGGACCACCTACCCGGAGTCGATCCGGCTGGCCGGCGGCGTGCAGGTCGACGTCTTCGCCGGCAGTGACCAGAGCTACCTCGTCACCGTCGAGCAGCTCGAGGCGGCGCGCACGCCGCGCACCAAGGTGCTGCTGTTCGTGTCGCCGTCCAACCCCACCGGAGCCGTCTACTCCCCCGAGCAGACGAAGGCCATCGGCGAGTGGGCCGAGGAACACGGCCTCTGGATCGTCAGCGACGAGATCTACCAGAACCTCACGTATGACGGCGTGCGTGCGATCTCGATCGTCGAGGCCGTCCCCGCGCTGGCCGACCGCACCATCCTGGTCAACGGCGTCGCCAAGACCTACGCGATGACCGGCTGGCGGCTCGGCTGGATGGTCGGCCCGCAGGACGCGATTAAGGCCGCCGCCAACCTGCAGTCGCACCTGTCGTCGAACGTGTCGAACATCTCCCAGCGCGCCGGGATCGCCGCACTCAACGGCCCTCAGGATGCCGCGATCGCCATGCGGGATGCCTTCGACCGTCGCCGACAGGTCATCGTCGCCGAGCTGAACACGATCCCCGGCATCGTCACGCCGACGCCGCAGGGGGCGTTCTACGTCTACCCCGACGTCACCGGCCTGCTCGGACGCACCTGGGGCGGCGTCACCCCGACCACCTCCCTGGAGCTGGCCGATCTTATCCTGGACCAGGCCGAGGTGGCCGTCGTGCCCGGCGAGGCGTTCGGCCCCAGCGGCTACCTGCGCTTCTCCTACGCGCTCGGCGACGCGGCCCTGCTCGAGGGCGTGCAGCGCCTCCAGCGACTGTTCGCCTAGCGCAGCGCGCCAAACGGCTCGCCGGTGAACCGACAGCTTGGGGGGTCAGGGGCCCTTCTGCTCCCCCCTTCCTGTCGCTCGGCCGGGGCTGTGGACAATCTCCGGCACCCTGTCCACGCTCGAGCGCCGCACCGCTATCCTGCGACGGATACCACCCGGCGCCTTCCTCAGTCATCACACCGCCGCCCTGATCGTCGGCATTCCGCTGCCGCTGGTCATCCCCATCGTGCCGATCCTGCAGTTCATCTCCGGCGTCTATCTGCAGTTCTACCTGCTGCCCGACTGGATGCAGAACGCGGCCAGCGTATTCCCACTGAAGTGGATGGCGAAGGGCATGCGCGGAGTGTTCCTGCCCGACAGCTTCGCGAACCTTGAGCAGAGCGGTTCCCGGGACTTTCCGCTGATCGCGCTGAGCCTGCTCATCCGGCTGGTGGTGGGGCTGGTGCTCAGCCGGGTCACGTTTCGCTGGATCCGCAAGGACACCTAGGAGCGTGACTCCTGAACGGCTTGTTGTGTCGCTCACGGAAGGTCAGAGCTGACCGCACCGCGTGGACACTGTTCATCACAGGATGAGCACCGGGCCCGGCCTCGAACCAACTCGACGGAGATTTTGGGCCAAACACCCATTTTTGAGCCCAAACGCGCTGTTCAGAGTGAAATCTCCGTCGAATTCGTTCGGGACGAGTTGCGGCAGGGCCCAGACTCGACCGACATGGCGTTTGCAGCGCACGTCCATCCCGCGTCGCGGTCCACTGCACGCCTGCGTCGGCCTCCAGAACAACGACCTCGGAACCCCGAGCCGCGAACCCCCATCGCCCGCAGCCATCAGGGCTCACTCACCGAACGACACCCGGCATTGTCGGCTCGGGCCACCGCGAGCACACTGGCAGCATGACCGACGCACCCGAGAGCCAGACGACGCCGTCGGCCGCGGGGCCCGGCACTCCCCCCACCCCCTCCGACGGGAGCAACGACTTCTTCGCCGCAATCCGTTCCACGGGGATCGTGCGCGGGAGCGACCGTTGGCTGGCCGGCGTCTGCGGCGGAGTCGCACTGCGAGCTGGGCTGAACCCCACGCTGGTGCGAGTTGTGACCATCGCGCTGGGCGTCCTCGGCGGTCCGGTTCTGTTCACGTGCGCGGTCGGCTGGGCTCTCCTGCCCGGCCCGACCGGTCGCATCCATGCCGAACAGGCCGTTCGCGGCGTCTTTCCGCCCGTCATGATCGGGATCATCGCGCTGGTGGGCATCAGCTCTGCCTCCTACACGCGCAGCCTGTGGTGGCAGAGCCCGGCGGCCGTGCTGCCCGACTGGCTGGCGACCACACTCGCGGTGGGCTGGAGCGTCGGGGTGACGATCGGGCTCATCTGGCTGGTGTTCTTCCTGGCCCGACGCACCACGGCGCCGGCCGGCGGGTACCCGCACAGCACCGCCGCGGAAGGCATCGGGGCCGGTGTCGCTTTCGGGGCCATGCAGCCCGCCGAAGCAGCGGGCAGCTCCGGGACAGCCGGCACAGCCGGCGGCGCCGTCACCGTCGGCGGCCCTGCCGCGCCACCACCCGGACGCGGCTCCTGGCGCGACCTTCGCCCCGGGGCCGGCTTCAGCGCGATCGTGCTCGGGTCGGCATTGCTCTGCGGCGCGGTCGCCGCCGGTGTGTGGTCGGGCGGCAACTGGTCGGATGCCGCACTGGTGCTGGGCCTGGCCGTCACGCTGGGGGTGCTGGCCGTTGGCATCATCGTGTCGGGCATTCGCGGAAAGCAGAGCGGCGCCCTGGGTGGGTTCGCCTTCCTTGCGGCGGTGGCCCTGGTGCTGCTGGGCCTATTCCCGAGCGGCACCGCGTTCTTCCTGGTCGGCATCCCGGTCTGGACGGTCAGCGCCGATGCCGACGCTGCTCCCCCGGGGTATGCCGTGCTCTCCGGCCGGGCCACCATCGATCTCACGGCCCTCAACGCGGCGAGCGTGGAGGACCGCACGATCGATATCTGGATGGGCGTGGGCGTCACCGAGCTGATCCTGCCCCGCGGCCGGGCCGTGCTGGTGGAGACGAATGCGCTGGCCGGCAGGATCGACTACGTCGGCGGCTCGGTCGCCGTGCAGCAGGGCGGCGCCTTCTACTCTGACTCGCGTACCTTCAACGACGACGGCACCGGCACCGTGGCCCGCGTCCGCGTCTGGACGGCGCTCGGCCAGGTCACTGTCGTCGGCCCCTCGCGTCTGGAACCCTGATGACCACGACCCCCGACCCGAACCAGCCGCCGAACGAGCCGCCGAACCCGCCGTTCGCCCGGCCGCTCGACGATCAGCCCACGGATGCCGTCACGTCCGTGACGGCAGCACCTGACCCCGCGCCCGCCGAGCCCGAGGGCCATGGGGAGAGCGGTCACGAGGTGGAGGTTGAGACCACCCGTGCAGCCCCGGCTCACACGGTCGCCTGTCCGAGCCCCATCCCTGACTACGCGATGGAGCCCTCCGTCGAGCCGCCAGCGACGGCACAGGCGTTTCTCGCCTCGGACCCGCCGTTTCCGGTCGCGCCGGTGCCGACGGCCCGCGCCGCGGCCCCGACCGCCGCCGCCGCCGCCGAACCGGCGTACCCCGAGGCATCGATGCGACTTCTCCGCCGCCCGCTGTTCAGCACGATCGTCTGGGGAGTGATCCTGCTCGCCCTGGCCGGCTACGTGCTGCTCGGGGTGCTGGTACCTGCTCCCGCCGATCCCACGCTCTGGCTGCTCGGCGGCGTGATTGTGATCGGACTCCTGCTAATCGTGGTCGGCATCATCGCCGCGCTCCGCCGCGCCGGCTGACGCCCCCGCCCGCGCTCACACCCCGGTTTGACGGCTTCAGGCCCGCGAGAGCGGCGCGGGCCGCGCTAGGCGTCGAGGCCGACGAGCACGGGCTCGGGCTGCAGGATCACGCCGAACTCGGACTGCACGCGAGCCTCCACCAGCCGGGCGAGCTGCGCGATCTCGTCGGCGGTGGCCCCGCCAGTGTTGGTCAGCGCAAGGGTGTGCTTGCTGGAGATCGCGGCGCGGGAGCCCGGCAGCCGGAAGCCGCGCGAGATCCCGGAGTGCTCGATCAGCCAGGCGGCGCTCAGCTTCACGAGCGGCACGGACCGCTCCCCGGGGATCGGTCCGACGCCAGCATACTCGTCGAGCGGGATCACCCGGTCGGGCAGTTCCTGCTCGCCGAGCGGCCAGCGGGGCACGGCGTCCGGCAATGTGCGCGAAAACGCCAGCGACACGATCGGATTGGTGAAGAAGGAGCCGGCGCTGCGGGTATCAGCGTCATTCGGGTCGAGCACCATGCCCTTCCCCGCGCGCAGGGCCAGGACGGCGCCCCGCAGCTGCGCGAGCGGCACCCGATCGCCCAGCTGCACGCCGAGTGCGGTCGCAAGCTGCGGGTAGGACACCGGCCGGCTGAGCGCGCCGCCGAGAACGGATGCCTCGCTCTGCGTGTCGTGCAGGTTCAATTCGACCGCGATCACCAGACCGCGGAGCCCCTGTTTCAGAGCCGAGGTGCGGTAGCCCAGTTCGAGCTCGCCAGCCTCCATCCGTCGCCGTTCGCCACTGTCGTAGTCGAGGAAGTCGATGGCAGCCAGGCTGTTGCCGAGTTCCTGGCCGTAGGCGCCGATGTTCTGCACCGGGGAGGCCCCGGTCGAACCGGGGATGCCGGAGAGTGCCTCGATACCGGACCAGCCCTGCGCCACGGTGTAGGCCACCAGCTCGTCCCAGGGCTCGCCAGCCTGCACTCGCAGCACCAGCCGGTCCGGGTGATCAGACGGCGAAGGGGACGCGGGAGAGGAAGCCGAGACAACGTCCACCCCGCGGGTCAGCACCCGGATCACCGTACCGTCGAAGCCCTCGTCGGCCACGATCGTGTTCGATCCGCCGCCGAGCAGCAGCCACTCATCGCCCGAGGCCCACACGATCAGGGTCTGGTCGACAAGGTCCTGCTCGGTGGCGGGCGACACCATCCGGGCGGCAGGGCCGCCGACGCCCATGGTGGTCAGGTCGGCAAAGGTCGGCGCGGAGGCAGCGGGGCTCGTCATCGGGAACGACCACTCAGACCAGGCGCACGCGTGCCTGCGCCTTGCCCAGCACAGTCACCTCGCCCGACGACACGATGAGGTCGATGCGGGCGACGCCGGCATCCGTGTCGATGGCGCCGACCTTGGCGACCACGGTCACGACCGCCGCGCCGTCGGCCGGCACGAGCACGGGGCGGGTGAACCGCACCTGATAGTCCACGATGCGGCCGGGGTCGCCGACCCAGGCGACGACCGGCTGAACGGCGAAGCCCATGGTGAGCATGCCGTGCGCGAGCACGCCGGGCAGTCCCACGGACACGGCCACGTCGTCGCGGTAGTGGATGGGGTTGAAGTCTCCGGATGCCCCGGCGTAGTGCACGAGGGAGTCGCGCGTGAGCGGGAACGTGCCCTCGGCGACGACGTCTCCGACGGTCAGGTCAGCGAGGCGGGGCGTAGCGATGATGGTCATTCGTCTCCCCTGACGACAAGGGTGGAGGTCGCGGTCACGACGTGCGCGCCGGCGGCGTCGACGATGGTTGACACGGCCGTCACCATGGAGTGGCCGCCGAGGCTCTTTACGCCGGCCACGTGGAGCGTGGCGGTGAGTTCGTCACCGGCCACGATCGGGCGGCTGAACGTGAACCGCTGGTCTCCGTGCACGACGCGGGTGAAGTCGATGCCGGCATCCGGGACGGCCAGAAGCTGCGCCAGGGTGGCCTCCTGAACGACCACGGCGAATGTGGGCGGGGCGACGACGTCGGCGTAGCCCGCGGCGCGCGCGGCCTCCGGGTCGAGGTTGATCGGACTCGTGGCAAAGACCGCGCGGGAGAACTCGCGCACCTTCTCCCGGCCGACGAGATAGGGGGCGACGGGCGGGAAGACCCGGCCCTGCAGTTCGGGGTTGACAGACACAGGCCGAGTTTACCGGCCTCGGCCGGGGACGGCGCCATCGGGCAGACTGGCTGGTGTGAAGATCAAGCGCGTGCGTCTGGGTGACCCTGAGGTGGTCCCGCTCCTGGCCGACCTGGCGCGGGAGTATGACGAGCGCTACGGCGACGGCGACTCGGTGCACGACGTGCCGGCGGATGCCTTCGCCCCGCCGAGCGGCACCTTCCTCGTGCTGCTCGATGGGGGCGTGACGGTGGCGGGTGGCGGCATCCGTCGCCTGAGCGAGACGACCGGCGAGGTGAAACGGATGTGGACCAACCCGGCCTACCGCCGGCAGGGCCACGCCGTGGCCCTGCTCGCCGCCCTCGAGGAGGTGGCGCAGCAATTCGGCTACCGGCACCTGCGCCTGGAGACGGGCCACGCGCAGCCGGAGGCGCTCGCGCTGTACCGGCGCCTCGGCTACCGGGAGATCGGCAATTACGGGATCTACGAGAACGCGACCGGGTTCGAGCGCACGTTTGCCTCCCCGGAACGCCCCGCCTGACAGTCCGGCATTGGCCTGCGACACGCCCGCTTGCTAGCGTAGACACGTCATGCCTAACAAATTAGAGCCACACCCCGACCTTCCCATCGACCTGCCCACGGCCGAACGCATCCATGCGGCCGTCGCGCATTATGGCGAACAGGCCGTCATCGACAATTCCGTCGCGCTACTCCGCGCCAAGAACGCCGGCAAGGACTTCCTGCTCTACGCCGGCGGACGCCACGCCCTGGGCATCCTCGAAGGTGCCCCCGCCCTCTACTGGCCCGAGCTGTGGGGTGCCCGTGCGCTGCTCTACGTCTGGGGCGATTCGGCGGCACCGTACATCGTCGTCGGCATGAACAACCAGGCTTGGCGGGTGCGCGAGATGTGCGCCAAGGTCGTCCTGCTGCGCGGCCTCGAGGTGGCGCCCAAGCTGATGCGCCTGACCACCGACGAGGTTCCGCGCGTGCGCGCCGCGGCCCTGCATGCGCTGGCCGCCCAGGGCACCGCCGACCACCTCGCCACCATCGTGCAGCGTCTGCGCGACCCCGACAAAGAGGTGCGCCGCGCGGCCCAGCAGGCCCGCGACGTGCTCAACGCACGGTGGAACCTTACGGTCGAGCAGGGCCAGGGCACCGAGCAGACCCACGGAACCCGGCACACCCACCCGAGCGCGTAGCCGAGCCCGGAACCGGGACACACACGCAGTACCGAGACGGGGGGTCCGGATGTTCCATCGCTTTGTGGCCATGGGCGACAGTTTCACCGAAGGCGTCGGTGACGACCTGCCGGGCGGCCAGGTGCGCGGCTGGGCCGACCTGGTCGCGCTCGGGCTCGCCGCGGCATCCGCCCACCCCGTCTCCTACGCCAACCTCGCCGTGCGCGGTCGGCTGCTCGGCCCGATCGTGGCGGAGCAGCTGGAGTCCGCGCTCGCGCTCGGCCCCGACCTGCTCAGCATCTGCGGCGGCGGCAACGACGTGATGCGGCCGCGGGTCGAGATCCCCTATGTGGTCGACCTGATGCGGAAGGTCGTCGACCGGGCCGAGGCGCAGGGCGTGCACGTGCTGGTGCTCAGTGGCGGCAATCCCTCGCACCACCTGCCGCTCGGTAACCTGATGCGCCGGCGTGGCGATCAGCTGGCGGATGCCGCGCGCGCCGCCTTCGACCGGCCGGGCGTCACGCTCGTCGACAATTGGGCCGACTCCGAGCTGGAGCACAAGCGGTTCTGGTCGGTCGACAAACTGCACCTCAACGCGCTCGGGCACACCCGGGTGGCCACAAACGTGCTGGCCGAGCTGGGGGTGCCGGTTCCGGTGGAGTGGCTGGATGCGCCCGCCGCGGCCGACGAGCAGGTGCAGAGCACGACCGCGTATTACCGCGAGTTCGTGCTGCCGTGGATCGGACGCCGGCTCACCGGACGCTCCTCCGGAGACGGCCGCCCGCCCAAGCGGCCCACCCTGGAGCCGGTCGATGTCGGCTGATCTTTCCGGAAGGGGCGCCCGCGCCGCGACCAGGCTGCCGCGTCGGGCCCGCATCCGGCCCGGGAGAGTCGATTTGCGTCCCCTCACGCGCGCGGATTGACGGCGATCGATTTTCGGCGGTAGATTGCATCGATAGTCATCAATGTATGTAGGTCTCAGTCGAGGGAGAACACCATGAGCGAGAATAGTAACCCGGTGCGCGAAGAGGTGCGGGCCCGCTACGCGAGCGTGGCCGTCTCGGTTACGAATGAGGGGCGTCGGTCGCTGCTCACCGAGGCGCCTGCCGCCGGCTGCTGCGAACCGGCCGCCATCGACGAGAGCCTGGTTTTCGGCTCCGCGCTCTACGACGACGCGTCGACCGCTGACCTCCCGGGCGCGGCCCTGCTGGCGAGCCTCGGCTGCGGCAACCCCACGGCGGTCGCAGACCTGCAGGCCGGCGAAACCGTGCTCGACCTCGGCTCGGGCGGAGGCATCGACGTGCTCCTCTCCGCCCGCCGGGTCGGCCCCACCGGGTTCGCCTACGGCCTCGACATGACCGACGAGATGCTCGACCTTGCCCGGCACAATGCGGCCGCAGCCCAGGCGCAGAACGTCCAGTTCCTGAAAGGCACGATCGAGGAGATCCCACTGGGCTCCGGCAGCGTCGACGTCGTCATCTCCAACTGCGTGATCAACCTGTCGACGGACAAACCCGCCGTGATCGGCGAGATGTTTCGCGTGCTACGGCCCGGCGGCCGCGTCGGAGTGTCCGACGTCGTGGCCGAGAACCACCTTGCGCCCGCCCAGCGGGCCGAGCGCGGCTCCCACGTGGGCTGCATCGCCGGCGCGCTCTCGATCACTGAGTACGAGTCCCTGCTCGCCGCCGCGGGCTTCGAGCAGGTGGGCGTCACCCTGACCCACGAGGTGACCGACGGGATACACGGCGCCATTGTGCGGGCGGTCAAGCCGGCCGGCGCCGCCTAGACCGGCCAGCGACGCCTAACCCGCGGTGGGTACGCGCAGCAGGGCACCCTCCCGGCGGCAGGTGGCGGCCGCGATCAGCATGGCGTCGGCCAGCAGGGCCTGCCAGCCCGCGGCATCCGTGGGCACCCCCCTTGTCAGCATGGTCTGCACGGCCCCGGCGAGGGTGGCGTCGCCCGCGCCCATGGTGTCGACGACGGCGCCGGGAAGCACGGCGATCGGCTCGCTGACCCGCAGATCGGCGCCGCAGGCAACGGATGCCCCCGCGCGCCCGGCCGTGGCCAGCACCGTCTGCGTGCCGGCAGCCAGCAGCCGCTCCCGCAACTCTTCGAGGGTGCTGCGGTAGAGCAGCTCGGCGTCCTCGTCCCCCACCTTCGTGAGGAGGCTCCGGGCAGCGATTCGTTCGAAGTTCGCCACGAACAGGTCGCCGTCGGCGAGCATGCCCGAACGCGGATTCGGGTCGATCACGAGGCGGCGTTCCGGCTCCGCGACCGCGGCGATGAAGGCATCCGTCTGGGCCGTGTCATCGAAAGGGAAGCAGCTCACGACCACGAGGCGGGCGTTGTCCAGGGCCGCGCGCTCGGCCGGGCCGAACTCGATGCGGCGCTTCCGCGCGGCCTCATTGAAGGCGTAGGTGGGCTCGCCGTCGGTGCGGTCGGAGGTGGCGCGGGAGCTGCCAAACGGCCCGGGTGTGGCGACCAACGTCACGTCGTGCGCGGCGAGGAACTCGCGCAGCCGGGCACCGTCGGCGTCATCGCCGACCATGGCGATCAGGGTGGTCGGCACACCGAGCACGGCCAGGCCGACGGCCACGTTGAGGGCGGCGCCGCCGGGGAACTCCAGGCGGGACCCCGGGCTCAGCATCTCGTCGATGAGTGCGTCGCCGACCACGACCACCCGGTTCTGCTCAGTCAGGTTCTGCTCAGTCAGGTTCTGCTCAGTCAGGCTCTGCTCAGTCAGGCTCTGCTCAGTCAGGTTCTGCTCAGTCAGGTTCTGCTCAGTCATTCGCACTCTCCCTTGCCCCTGCCAACAACCCTGTCGCACCAAGCCTAGGTGAGTGAGTCCTCATCGATATTGAACCAATTCGACGGAGATTCTCGTGCAGAACTGCTTTTTAGGCGCGTTGAGGAGCAACTCTGGCAAAATCTCCGTCGAATTCGTTCGGGGCGCTAGCCCGAGCCGGCCTGTGTCACCCCGCGTCACCCCGAGTCAGCCCGCGAAACCAAATGCGGCCGCGTTTGTCCAGACCCTTCCGCCGGGCGCGGCATCGTCGTACGCTTCAACACAGGCAGGGTGGCTCCCCGAACACCGGTCCTTAGTCCCTGATTGCAGGGTCCGTATGAGACCGGAGCGAAGCACCCCTCGTCGGGGGCAGGACATCATCGGGGTGACCTGCCCCCACACTCCGACACGTAAAGTCGGAGCATGGCTTCCGATGCACCCACCTCGTGGATCTCCGCCGACGAGATCTTCGCCCGCGTCGGCGTCGGCGCCGCGGCGCGCGCCCTGCAGGTCGCCGTGCGGGCTGGGCTCGACCCGGGGCTTGATTTCAGCCGCAGCATCCTGCCCCTCGACCGGGGCCAGCTGCTGCTCATGCCGTCGCAGTCCGCGGAGTTCGTGGGCGTCAAGATCGCCACCGTCGCGCCGGGCAACCCGCAGCTCGGCCGGTCACGCATCCAGGGCGTCTACCTACTGATGGATGCTGTCACGCTCAGCCCGGTCGCCCTGCTCGACGGCATCGCACTGACGACCCTGCGCACCCCGGCGGTGTCGGCGGCCGTCGCCGACCTGCTCGCGCCCGCCGAGGTGGAGCACCTCGTGGTGTTCGGCGCGGGACCCCAGGCGCGCGGGCATGTCGAGGCGATGCGCGCCATCCGCCGGGTCGGTCGGGTCACCGTGGTCGGCCGGCACCCGGGCCGCGCCGAGGCACTGGCCGAGCAGGTGCGGGCGGGCGGGCTGCCCGCGCAGACCGGCACCCCCGGCGCCGTGGCCGACGCTCAGCTCATCGTCTGCGCCACCACCGCCCGCACCCCGCTGTTCGACGGGTCCCTGGTGCCGCGGAACTCCTGCACGGTGGCGGTCGGGTCGCACGAGCCCGACGCCCGTGAGCTTTCCAGCGAGCTGATCGGACGCGCGCAGGTCGTCGTCGAAGACAGCCAGGTCGCGCTGCGGGAGGGCGGCGACGTGCTGATCCCGCTCCGGGAGGGCGTGATCCAGGCCGATTCCCTGGTGCCGATGCGGGACATCCTGACCGGCACGGTCGCCGTCGACCAGTCGCGTCCCCGCGTCTTCACGAGCTCCGGCATGTCCTGGCAGGACCTGGTGGTCGCCCAGGCCGTCTTCCGCCCGTAATCCCACCGCGCGTGTACGCCGTTCATCACGGAGCGCCGTGTGTAGCGTCGAACCAATTCGACGGAGATTTTCTCATCAAGGCGCTGTTTCAGAGGGTTTGAGACCGTCTCAGACAAAATCTCCGTCGAATTCGTTCGGGCTGGATTTAATGCAGGCGAGCGCGCGCGCTCGCTGAGCTGCAGCCGAACCCGGCTTCAGCCGATGGCCGCGGGCGACGGATGTGACCGGGCCGGCACCGCGAGCACGTCGGCCGCCGCCCGTAGTCGGTGCCCCTGCTCCACCCGCTGTCCCCACGAGGTGCCCGCGATGATCAGGCCTGCCCCGAGCACCGCCACCAGGCCGAGGTTCTCACTGCCGAGGCTCACCCCCACGACCACCGCCCAGACCGGTTCGGTGCCCATCAGCAGGCTGGCCCGCGCGGCCGAGGTGTGCCGGATCGCCCAGGTCTGGGCCAGGAACGCGAACACGCTGCAGGCCAGACCGAGGTAGAGCACCCCGAGCCAGGCGGCCGGACCGAAGGCGCCGATCGCCCGAAGTGTTCCCGGCGCATCCGCTGCGGTGAACGCCAGGGCACCCACGGCGGCCTGCACCAGCGTGATCGTGAGCGTCCCGGGCCGGCGGCCGGCGTCGTCGGCGCGGGTCACCCGGCCGACCATGGTGACGTGCAGGGCGCGCACGAGCGCTGCGGCGAGCATGAGCAGGTCGCCAGGGTTCGGGGCGCGAAAACCATTGCCGGAAACGAGCAGCGCTACCCCGACGACCGCGAGCACCGCAGCCACGAAGAACGAACGCGGTAGCCAGTTGCGCGCCGCGACCGACTCGAGGATCGGGGTGAGGATGATCGTCAAGCTGATGATCAGGCCCGCGTTGGTGGCCGAGGTCACGGCCACGCCGGCCGTCTCCAACCAGAGAATCGCCGCCTGGGTGAGCCCGAGCAGCGCGCCCCCGGCCAGCTCGGCGCGGGTCGGCCGCCGAGGCCGGCTCAACGCCCAGATCAGCAGCAGCGCCAGCGCAGCCACCAGAAAGCGCAGCGCGAGCACGGCGCCCACACTCGCCTGCTCGGTCAGCACCTTGGCGGCGAGGTAGCTGCCACCCCAGACCAGCGCGACAAGCAGCAGGACGGCGTCGATGCGGTAACGTCCGAGCCGCGGGAGGAAGGTCATGGGCCAATGCTGCCGGGCGGCATCCGTTAAGTCCAGATCACCAATTCTGAACTAACACTTTAGTGTTTGCTTATGGATCTGCATCAGCTCTTCATCCTGCGGGAACTCGGCGAGCGCGGCAGCGTCGCCGCGGTGGCCCGCGCGCTGTTCGTCTCGTCGTCGGCGGTGTCGCAGCAGCTGTCCGCGCTGCAGCGCAGCACGGGCGTGGCGCTGACCGAACGACGCGGGCGCAGGCTTGTGCTGACACCCGCCGGCACGGCTCTCGCTACCGCCGCCGCCAGCGTGTCCACCGCGATGGCCGCCGCCGAGCAGTCGGTGGCACATTTCCACGAAGAGCCGGCCGCGCCGGTGAGCCTGTCGGCGTTCCACAGCGCTGGGCTGGCCTGGTTCGGGCCTCTGATCTCGCGACTGGCCAGTCCGGCCGGACCCACCGGGACGCCAATCCGGTGCGGCGACGAGGATGTCGCACGGCAGGATTTCCCGGCACTGGTCGCCGACTATGACCTCGTCATCGCCCACCGGCTGCCGCACGATCCCCTCTGGCCGCAACGGGTCACGGTCACCCCGCTGCTCTACGAACCGCTGGATGTGGCGCTGCATGTCGGACATCCTCTGGCCGGTCGGTCGTCGGTGTCGGTCGCCGACATCGCCGACGAGCCCTGGATCGCCGGGCACCCGGGCTTCCCGCTCGCGGAGGCGGTGAATGTCGTCGCGGCGAGCGCCGGGCACCCCCTACGGATCGAGCACCGCATCAACGAGTTCTTCGTGGCGGCCTCCGTGGTCGCTTCGGGGTCCGCGATCGCACTGCTGCCCCGGTACACGATGGCCCCGGCGCCAGGGTCCGGCCTGGTGCTGCTGCCGATCGACGACCTGCGGGTCGGCCGCCAGATCGACGTTCTCAGCCGCCCCGAGACGCTGCTGCGGGCGTCGGTGCGCCGGGTGCTGGGCGAGTTGCGAGCGGTGGCCGGCTCCCGCACGGAATGACCGCTGCGTTGAGAGGATGTCCGACTCACCGGCATGGTCAATGACGCCGAGGTCTTCCAGCGGACACCCTACCCCGCGAGAGCGGGGACGGGCGACGGATGCGTCGCCTCACCAGTCGACGAGCTGCGCCCTGTCTCGCTGCACATCGAACGTGAACTGCTGATGCCTGACCATCGCGGGGATCTCCCACACCAACCAGATGGGGACCAGCAGGAACAGCCACAGCCCGGCAGGGGTCTGGAGCATACCGAAGACGGCGACGAACCCTGCGGGCGGAACTGTGATCACGGTATCGGCCCCCCTCAGTGCCTTTGGGCGGGAGGAAATGACTACCGTCCATTGATGCTCCGGGTGCGGATACGCAACGGCGCCGACCGTGGAAACAGCAGAGAGAGAACTTACCCGCGATCCCGGGCCGCGATCCGTTCGAGCTCGTCGCCGATGCCGATGTCGGCCACGACGATTCGTCCGGCCAGGCTCGCCGCGGGTTCCCGCAGCAGACCTGGTTTGCAGCCTCCGAACGTCACCGTCAGGTGCGCGGGCAGCACGGTGGGGTCCGGCACGGCGCCGTCGTCGACGCCGATCCCGCTGGGCGAGTCCACCGCCACCACGAGGGGCGCACCGGGGTCGTGCAGCGCGGGAAGGATGGCCGCCACCACCTCACGAGCCCGCCCGCGGAGCGCCGGGCTGGTGCTCGTGCCGGTGCCGAGGATGCCGTCGAGGATCACGGCGGATACCCGCGCCACTCGGGCGAGAGCGGCATCCGTTTCAGCCAGGGGCAGCAGCGCCGCCCCGGCCGCCAGGGCAGCGCTGAGGCCGCCGTCGTGGAGCTGTGCCGACGTGGGCACGATGGTCACCAAGGCACCCTGCGCGGCCAGCAGCGCGGCCGCGTGCAGGGCGTCGCCGCCGTTGTCCCCCGCACCGGCCAGCACCAGCACCCGCGCGTCCGGCACTCCCCCGCTTTCCGTGAGCAGCTCCTCGAGCAGGGCCGCCGTCTCCGCGGCGAGCGCGGCCGATGCCCGCTCCATCAGCGGCACGCCCTCGGCCAGGAAGGGAGTCTCGGCCTCGCGCATCTGGGCGGCGGTGTAGGTTTTCACGTCGCCAGAGTACTCCCGCGGCGGTGCGGCTCACGGCACCGAGGGCGACCGGCCGAGCCCTGCCGAGATCTGTCCGTGCCCCCTCGTGCCACCCGGTTCGCACCCGTCTCCCATCCTGACCGGGCATGCTGAAGTCCTGATCGCCCGCCACTCCGGCCGGCGCGCGACAAGAGAGCTGAAACAGTGGCCGGCGCACGCGGCATCACCCTTCCGAAACTGACTCTGGCCACCGAGCGGAGCCGCCCGGCTCCCCCGCGGCCCTTCCTGCAGCGCGGCCGCCGCTTCGCCGAACTCGTGCGTATCGCCCGGAAGAATGGACTGCTGCCGGTGCGGCGGCTCGACTTCACGACCAACCCGAGCGGGGCAGCCGTTCGCGCCGTGCAGGCCGAGGGTCTGCGGGCCGCGCTGGAGGAGGCCGGTGGAGCCTTCGTCAAGATGGGCCAGCTGCTCTCCACCCGATCCGACTTCCTGCCCCCGGAATTCGCCCGGGCCCTCGCGACGCTTCAGCAGAGCGTGAAGCCTGCCCCCTGGGGCGAGGTCGAACGGATGCTGGAGGAGGAGTTCGGCGGACCCCTCGCCGGCGTCTTCGCCAGCTTCGATCCCGACCCCATCGCCGCGGCCTCCATCGGCCAGGTGCACCGGGCGACCCTGATGAACGGCACTGTGGTGGCCGTCAAGGTGCAGCGGCCCGGGATCGTGCCGGAGCTGCGGCGCGACGTCGCCATCGCCGTGCGGGTGACGAACCTGATGAGCCTGACGTCTCCGCAGGCCAGAACTCTGGGCATCAAGGCGGTCGCCGAGGACTATGCGGCCGACCTCGTGCGCCAACTGGACTTCCGGCTGGAGGCGCTGAACCTCTCGGCCATGCGCGCCCTCCAGCTGCGCGGCCCGCGGGCCGGCGACCTGCGTTTCCCCGAGCTGTTCGAGTCTCTGTCCAGCGATCGCGTGCTGGTGATGGAGTACCTGGTCGGCGACACGTTCAGCGACCTGAACGAGACGTCCGACGCGCCTCGGGCCGAGCTCGGCGCCGCCATGCGCACCGTGCTCAGCGCCTTCGTGCGCCAGATCGTCTTCGACGGCGTCTTCCACGCCGACCTGCACCCCGGCAACATCATGCTGCTAGCCGACGGCACCCCCGCGCTAGTCGACTTCGGATCGGTGGGCCGGCTCGACCTGCAGCTGCGGGAGACGATCCAGGAGCTGCTGATCGCTTTCCTCCAGTCCGACACCCAGCTCATCGCCGACGGGCTCCTCAAAGTCGCCCCGCTGCGGGACGGTGCGGACGAGAAGGCGTTCCGCCGCGAGCTGAGCGCGTTCATCACGTTCGAGTTGGGGCCCGGCGCGCGGGTCAGCGTGCTGACCGTGGATGTCCTGGTGGCTATCCTCACCCGGTACGGCGTGGGAATCCCCGCCGAGTTCGTAGCGGCGGCGCGGGCGTTCGCGGTGCTCGAGGGCACCCTGCGCTCCAGCATGCCGGAGTTCGACCTGCTCGAGGAGTCCCGCAGGCTGGCGAGCGTACAGATCCGCGACCAGATGGCGCCGGCCAACGTGCGCGAACTCCTGACCACCGAGCTTCTGGCTCTGCTGCCCAGCGTGCGCCGGCTCCCCCGGCGTTTCGACCAGATCGGGCAGGCCCTCGAGATGGGCAACCTCAACGTCAATGTGCGGCTGCTCGCGGACCAGAACGACCGGCGGCTGCTCACCGGGCTGGTGCGGCAGAGCCTGCTGGCCCTGGTCGGCGGGGCCGCCGGGGTGATGTCCCTGGTCTACCTCACGACACCCGCACCGGCGGACCCGGGGGTCATCAGCACGGTGACGGCCGGGTTCAGCCTGGGTGCCGGCTCCGTGGTGCTGCTGGTTTCGGCGTTCGCGGATTCGCTCGTGACCCGCAGCCGCGCGTGACCCGTGCGACTGAATCGAGCGACTGCCACGTGCGACTGCTACGCGCGTCGGGAAACGACGAAGGCCCCGCCTGAGGCAGGGCCTTCGTCATACGTTCTGGGAGCGGGAGCGGGAATTGAACCCGCGACACAATCATCACAATCGTTCCGATTCAATCAATCGACCCCGCGCTACGAATCTGGTCGTAGCGTTCCGAAATGACGACCTGGATATTGCGTTTTCGCAGCATGGCCCGGTGCGCTTTGGCCGAGTAGGCCTTGTCTGCCAGCACCCGGTCGGGTCGAGTGCGGGCCCGTCCCGGGCCGATCCGGTCGACGCTGAGCGAAGCCATAATCTCCGTGAGCATTGGCGAATCCCTGCCCGGTGCCCAGAAGAACCACAAGCGGGCGCATTTTTCCGTCGCAAAGCTGATGAATCTTGGTGGCCAAACCGCCGCGAGAGCGGCCACTGGCATGATCAGGAGGCTCTTCCAACAGATTCGTGTACTTCGACAGGGCCCCCGTGATGCGCGGAAGGTTCGTCGCATGTTGATGCACCCGATATCTTCGGAACCAGGCGGCCCTGCAGCTCAACGTGCTGGGAACCCTGTTGGCTCGGGCGGAGCGGTATCGGATCGAGCGGGAGGTGTGGGCGTGGTGGCAAGCCGCACTGACCAACATGATGTCAACGCCCAGATCTCGGCCGCGGCGCCCGCATGTATCGAGCCGGCCGTTGTTTGAGGCGAGCACGCCGGGTGAGCGGTTGTGGCCGCGGTATCCGCGAGCCAGCACGAACCGGGCCGATCACCGTTCCGCGCTCGATCTGGTGGGCGCGGGACTGCTGAGCCCGGAGAACCGGTGGCAGCACCTGGGCGAGGTCGCGTAGGTGATTCCATTCGCGGAGACAGTCTTGGTCAGGTCTTCAGGAATGCGGCCTTGGAAGAATGCGAGAACTTCGCTGATGTCCGGTTCGTCCCAGAGGGAGATCTCGGGGACGCTGATCAGCTCGCTCATGGGCCCCACGATTAGTTTCACGAAGATCGTTTCCCGGTGATATTGACCGTGGGCAGGTTGAGTGATTCGGTTGTCTGACTAATGCCGAGGGCGGTGACGAGGTGGAAAAGTGCGCCGGAGAGGGCATCAGCGGTGAGGAAAGATGCCCCGCTGGAGGAGATTCGCCTCATGAGCTCACTTTTCCCCCACCCCGCTGGGTATTCAAGCCCCCGTTGGGATGAGGTCACCTAGGAATAGTCTCAGTCCAAGCTCCGGCGTGACAGTGGCCCCGCTTCCACGCTGAGCTTCCCTGTCCCCGGCCCCGGCACGGAGACAGCACCTTGCACAACCAAGCTCATGCCCTTTCGGAACGCGACGAAATAGCGGCGCAGCCGTCGGAGCCATTTCCCGGTGGAGCTGCTTCGCGGCACAGAGATTGTAAAGTGATATCGCTCTAAATGATGGCGGCTACGCCAGCACAACCGTAGGGACCCGCGTTCGCGGGCACCGCGTCTCGCGTCGTTATAGGCGGCTTAGGACTCCGAGTGCGTCACCGAGTGCACTCGAGATTGAGCGGCCTGCCGGGTTGCGGTGCCATTGTTCAAGTGCGGAGAAGTAGCCGAAGACTAAGGCAGACGACTTGATATGGGCTTCCGAGGTGGTGAGTCCACCGGATGCGGCGAGGATTGGAGCGATCCGATCGACTGCGTTGGCCAGCATCTCGTAGGAAGACCTGCGGACGGATGGTTCGTCGAAGAAGTAACGGATGCGTCGACGCGCAAGGCTCCCCTCCGGGATGTGCTGATCAGGTGATGGCTCAAACCGAGCCACGATGGCGCGCACCGTGCCGAGTAGGTCAGTGTTGTCGATGACAGCAGCAAGTTCGGCCTCGCTCAGGGTGTCGAAGTCATCGGCAAGGACGATCCCTTCCTTGGTGCCGAAGTATCGGTAGACCGTAGAAGGAGAAACCTCGGCAGCTTCTGCAATGTTCTCGACTATTACGTGCTGGAAGCCACGCTCGTCGAACAAGTCCAACGCTATCTGTTGAATGTGACGCATCGCCGCGCGTCGCTTGCGATCCCGCAATCCTAATGCCATCTCCCCATGATACTACTAGTGACTTGCATTTGACTTGCAGTGCCATAATTTTATATAGTCACAATCAACTGATAGTCACTGTCGAATGGGGTGTTATGAAGACGGAACGCACGGCATCGCGGCAGGTCGCGTTGTCGATCTGTGTTGGTATGGGATTGGCTGGGACGGTAGTGGCCCTCATCTTGATGGCTGTCGACCAAGTGAGTAGTGACAGTATTGCCGCCCACGTCCAGGAGCTCTACGAACCGTTTGGCAAGATCCCTGACCCGATTGTTCCCTGGATTTTCTTGTACAGCATCTTCGCGGTCGGGGTGGTCGGGTGGGCGATCGCGTCCGTTGGCGCATGGCGCAAAGCATGGTGGTCTCGGTGGTGGTGCGCGGCCACCTTCTGCGTGGGTAGTGCGCTGCTAATTTTTGCGGCGGTTGTCTCCGAACACGGCTCCCCCATCCTGCCGCTGCCGTGGCGCATAGTGAGCATCGCCGTGGCCGCGGTCGGCGCGATCACCACAATGATCGCCTGGCTTCCCACCACTGATCGGATAACGGAATGAGCATCCCCACTTCGTCCACGCGCCTGGGGTAAGTCTCCTCACCAGAATGAGGTCTTCGTTCAAGCCGGATAACCCTGTGTCCACTAACCACGGCCAAAGCTACGCCGCCGGGTCCACCAGTGGCGTGTTTGGGTGGTGCTAGGTCTGGTGGGGGCCTTGGGCTGTTTATAGCGCCCGCCCAGACTGGTGCTGTGAGGCTGTTGATCATCACGGGCTGTGCGGTCCCCGACGCACACGGCGCCGTGGCCTATTCCGCAGGGCAGATCCGCCGGCAGGTGCTCGAGGTGATGGGAGCGAGAGCTAACTGTGCACCCGACTCGCGGCACATCGCCGAGTGCGGATACCTGGTGAGCCTGGTCGCGACAAGTCAGACCGCCTATGAATCGCTCGGCCGCGGAATTCGCTTTCGCGCCTGCGACACCCGCAATCTCACTCGGTTCTCGTACCACCCTGGGAGATAGCGGTGGGCGGCAACACAACGCCTGCCCCTGAGAGTACGTCGGGGGCGGTGTTCGAAGTAGGCGAGAGCTGAGATTTCAGGAGCGGTGGTGGGAGCCGGCCAGGGTGGGGATCTGATCGGCGGGGTCGTCCGTCCCCTCTGGGACGTCGTCGGCGGGCACCAATCCTGCGTCGATAGTGTCGTCGGTGTTCAGGCGTACCAGCTGGTCGCGGGTGAACCCGAAGAACCAGGTGGCGAAGAATCCCACGGTGTAGGCGACGATCAGGCCGCAAGCGTAGCCGAGTGCGGCGGCGCCCCAGCCCTGGCTGCCCTGGAGCAGTGGGAACAGCGAGACGTCACTGGCGCCGATGGCGATCGCGCCGACGGTGTAGCCGAGCTGATCGAATAGGCCGATTACTGCGCCGCCGAATGCGCCGCCGATGCAAGCGGTGATGAAGGGGCGGCCCAGCGGCAGGGTGACGCCGTAGATGAGTGGCTCGCCAACGCCGAGGAATCCTGCGGGCAGTGCACTCTTGATGGTACGTCCGATGCTGGTGTTGCGGCGGAGCCTGAAGAACACGGCGATGGCGGCACCGATTTGGCCGGCGCCGCCCATGGCCAGGACCGGCAGCAGGGTGGTGTAACCGACCTGTTCGATCAGGGTGGTGTGGATTGGGGTGAGTGTTTGGTGCAACCCGGTCATCACCAACGGCAGGAACAGCCCGCCGAGGACGAAGCCAGCGAAGACACCCGCAGTGCTCAGCAGCCAGGTGGCGCCGATACCGATCTGGATAGACACCCAGCCGGCGGCCGGCATCAGTAGGAACAGGGCGGCGAGGCCGGCGATCAGCACGGTCGACGTGGGCACGATGAACAAGGCGAGCACGTCGGGCGCCCATCTGCGGGCCCACCGCTCGACGTAGGCGCCCAGGATGGCGGCGGCCATGGCGCCGAGAACCCCTCCCTGGCCGGGGGCCAGTTGCTGACCCCAGACGACGATGTTTGCGACTCCAGGAGCCACAATGATTCCCCCGATAACGCCGCCGATGATGGGTGTGCCGCCAAACTCTTTGGCAGCGTTCATCGCAACGAACACGGCGAGTAGGGCGAAGAACCCGCTGGACATGACGCTGAAGATCGGAGACAGGGTGGCCAACCACGGAACCTGGCCGCTTGTGGCCAGGTTGGTCAGGATTCCGTTGATGCCGGCGATGAGTCCGCAGGCGATCAGCGCGGGGATCAGTGGGACGAAGATGTTGGAGATGCGCCTCAGAGCGTTCTTGACCGGGGTGTTGTTGCGCTGCTTGTTCTGTTGCCGGATGGCCGCACCTTTGTCGGCCAGCTGAGCGGCCGAGGAGGCAGCCGACCCTTCCGCGCGGGCGGCGCTGAGGGCCGACTCCACGTCGATGGCCACCCGGTCGACCAGACCCGGGCCTAGCACGATCTGGCAGTTATCGCCGGGCAGCGCGGCGAGCACCCCGGCGATCGCACGCAGTGCGGCGACATCGACTCGATCCTGGTCACGGACGCCGACACGCAATCGGGTCATACATTTCTCGACGTCGATGATGTTCTCGGCGCCGCCCAGACCAATGAGCAACTGGTCTGCGATGACTCGTGAGTCGGCCATGACTGATGTCCTTTCGAGCAAAGTGCGGGGTTGCACGGGGCTCCTAGCGGGATGGAGAACCCGGGCTACAAAATTATGTCGTAATATGAAAATAGCTTTCACAGACTTAGGAGTCAAGAGGTAATTATTTTCACCACTCGTCTGCGTTGTTGACGGCAGGTTTCGACAATCCCCAGGCTGAAATCTCTGCTGCGCTGCTGCGCACTGGTCACCGGGGAGATCAGGTGTGGCTCTGATGCACTTAAACGAGTGGACCATTTTGCAGTTGATGTAGTTATTTTGAAACCGTAAGTTGTAGTCCCTCAGTAACGGAGTCAGGCAGGCCACGACCCTGTCGGAACCACACGGGTGCGCCGTATGTGGCGGGTAACGCCTGTGCGACCGTAACTATCGCGAGGACGGCGGTGGCCGAAGTGTTCGGAGCGACAATAGCCGGCCGGAGCCGACCCACGGAAGAGTCAGGAGCCTCAAAAAAAACCGCGTAATCCCGTGTCCGCTGAATCAATCTCGCTGACTTGGCTATCCGCACAATTGCCGCGATCCTCGTTAGAAGCAGGAATACGGCTGGGCTCTTTCGTAGACTTGCGTGTAGCGCGTGCGCCACAGGGTCCGAGTTTTCGCTCGACTCTTAGAAACTGCGGCTGCGCGTTATGGGCACTACGGAACCTGAAATGTAGGACGCTTCGGGTGAGGCTAGGAAAACGTAGGCGGCGGCGAGTTCGGCTGTTTGTCCTGCCTGGCCCAGTGGGGTTTCCCGACCGAGAGTGGACAGCTTGTCTGGCCATGAAGTTACGGGGATAAGCGGCGTCCAGACTGGCCCGGGCGCGACTGCGTTGACCCGAACCCCGGCTGGGCCTAATTCTTGGGCGAGCGCCCGTGTGAACGCTACGAGTGCGGCTTTGGTCATGGCATAGTCGATCAACACCTGTGCGGGGCTCGATGCCGGGATTGATGACGTGGAGATGATCGATGCTCCCGGCCAGAGGTGCGGGATGGCGGTGCGCGCGATCCACAGAGTCGCATAAAGATTGGTTTTGAAGACCCGGTCGAATTCTGCCGTTGACAGGTTTTCTGGACCGTTCCGGTTTTTTTGGTAGGCGGCGTTGAGCACCAGGATATCCAAGCCGCCGAGGGTTGCCACGGTATCCTTTACGAGGTTGACGCAGTGGGTTTCCTCGCGGATGTCGCCCGGGATGAGCAGGACGGTGCGGCCGGCGGCCCGGATCTGCTCTGCCGTGAATTCGGCATCCGTCTGTTCGTCAGGCAGGTAGGAGATCGCAATATCGGCACCATCTTTGGCGTAGGCGATGGCCACGGCCCGGCCGATGCCTGAGTCGCCGCCTGTGATGAGTGCCCGCCTCCCGACAAGTTTTCCGGCGCCATGGTAGGTGTCTTCGCCACGATCCGGGCGGGGCTTAGTCGCCTCGGTCAGGCCGGGTTGACTCTGTTCCTGCTTGGGGTTGCCGCCGGTGATGTATTTCGTCCTTGGGTTGTCGTTTTGGTTCGTCAAGGCGTGACTCCCTATCGAAAATCGGTGGATGTTGCCGGTTGAGGGAGCACGGCTGACCGCCGTCAGATGACTTCTGTGAGCCGGTGAGTCATCAGCGGATGCGGGCGGCATTGGTCGTTCGCGCGCGGAAGCCGCCGCTAATCTGCACGAGGGCGGGGAGCTGTAGGCCGAGGAGATTATCGAAGGAAAAGAGCACCTCGTTGACAATCCGGCTGGCTTCCCGAGGTGAGATTCCTCGGCGGCAGGTGATGGCCACCTTCAGTGCTGACTGGTTCTTGACGCGGTAGGTGGAGACGTGGGAGGCAACAAGTTCCGGTCGGTTTGTGAGAGCATCTTGGATGGCGTGCTCGGCCACTCTCGACTCGATGACAACCGCGCCACTGCTGGTTTTTCCGTTTAGTGAGACGATCCGGCCGGTGTGCCCTTGGCCTTGACGCAGGCAGAAGGTGACCAGCACCGCGATGAGCAGCACTCCAGCGGCGAGGACGATGAGCCATAACCAGCTGCCGCTGACCGGGATCAAGGATTCGGGAAAGGGGGTGGCCTGAAGCCACCGGGTTGCCCTATCGATGCCAACACGAGTTGCGTTCGTCCAGCTGTCGCGGACGAGCGGAACAAGTGCCACCAGGGCCAGGGTCGCGCCACCGGTCAAGACGAGGAGTCCGACCAGGAAAACAAAGATGCGGTTGAGGATGCGATTGGTGGAGTTCATCCGCCCACCCTCCCCGTGGAGACAACAACGACCTTCGCGTGCAGGGAACGCAGCAATCCAAAAGCCTCAATCTGTTCGCGCACGGCCGTGAGCACCGCCTGCTGATCGATCGCCGTTCCAGAGGTAGGAGTGAGGTGCACGGTGGCGCTACGGGGGGTCACGGTGACCCGCGCGTTGTCTGGGGCCAACCCAGCGACGCGGGCCGCTTCACGAGCCAACGCGGATGCGATCACCTCGTTGTCGACGATGGTCGCGGCCCGTTCGGTCTCGAGCAGATGGCGAGATCGCCGGCCAGGAGTGACAGCCACGACAAGGAGAAGCAGCCCGATGAGGGCGCCGGTGAGGCCGAGCCCGCCCACGAACACGGGCGGTGCAGAGGAAACGCCTGCGACCGCGCCCGCCATACCCGCGGGGGTCGCGAGGAGCCCCGGCCGGCCGAGCAGGTTCAACACGATCTCGATCATGAGCCAGAGGCAGGCGGCGATGGCCAGGATCGCGAGAGTGATCGCTGCAACCGAACGCGGCGAGTAAAGCTCGCGACGGCTGATCCGTTGGTAGGTGGAACGATACTTAGTCATCGCACGCGGCCCTCTGGTCGAATGTCGGCACCGGTGAGCCGCACGGTCACCCGGGACAGGGTAGAACCGGTCAACTCGCCCACCCGGTAATGAATGTGCTGCCTGGCGTGCTCGGCCCGCTCCAGAATCGTGCCCCCGATGCGAGTCACGACGGAGGGATCCCGGTGCACACGGGTGAGCGCAACGACCCGGATGGGGGCGCTGACTGTGAGGGCGAGGTTGCCCTGATCATCGGTGATCTCGGCACCGACCGCCGAGGGGTCAACGCCCAGAGCGTCCGCCGCGACCGCACACACTAACCGATTCAAAGCACGAGTCGAGACGGTGGTCCGGCCGTTTTTGAGCACCGTCGGCGATAGCGTATGACGGGCCGCTGTTTCGGAACTGAGGGTTGTCATGACGACGACCGCTTGCCCCGGAATGCGTCAACCAGGTTCGCAACGCTCAGCTTTCCGTCCATAATCCGCCCGACGATCGCGCCGACCGCCATGGCCGCGGCCACGAACACGCATGGCCAAAAGCCAAGGACCAGCCACGTCAGAGCAAGCACGGCTCCGAACACAGCCCCCGTTTTCGCCAAGGTGCTCACTGAACCCGAGCCTCGGACTTCTCGTCCTTGTCGTCGGTCGGCAGGTACACGTCGTTGATGTTCACGTTCACCTCGGTGACCTCCATTCCAACCAGATCTTCGATCACACGGATCACGGCAGACCGCACCCGCTCGGCCACATCCTGCAGGGCCATGGGGTACTCCGCGACAATGGTGACGTCGGCCGCGACCTGAGTTTCTCCGACCTCCACGTTGATGCCCTGGCTCACGTCCGAGGTGTTCAGGGCATCGCGGATGGCACCGAGCGCCCGGGCGGCTCCGCCGCCAAGAGCGTGCACACCACTGACCTCACGGGCTGCAATGCCGGCGATCTTTGCCACCACAGCGTCGTTGATCACGGTCTTGCCGCGGCCGGGGGTCGCCGAGGCGGAGTTCGGTGCGGTGGAAAGAGTAGGTCTGGTGAGATCTGCCATGGGAGGCTCCTTGTTCGTGTCCCCTGAACGGGACGTATTGCAATGCTTAATATGTAGACGCATGCCACGACGCGTTCGTCACACCCGTTGCTACAGTTCCCAGCGAATCGAGGGGCAAACATTTCAGATAGCAAGAGCAGGGCACTGCTGGCCCACGCCGACGACCGCACCTTGGTGGACCGCGCTGTTGACGGAGACGTTCGAGCATTCGAAGTGATTGTGCGACGGCACGGCCCGTAGGTACGCGCGCACGCGACCCGCAACCTGGGCTGCAGCCACGATGAAGGCGATGTCGTACAGGACACGTTCATCACGGCATGGGCGAAGCTATCGACCTTGAAAGATTCTGCGCTGGTAAGAAGTTGGCTGATGCGCATCGCCAGCCACAAGAGCATTGATCGAATCCGCGCGCGGCGGCAGAACTCCAACCTCGACGACGTCGGCGTGCCCGCATCGGAGGACCATTCACCGACGCAGATAGTGGAGGCGCGTTCGTGTAACGAGGCACTCTCCCAAGTCTTGTCCGCCCTTCCGGAGGATCAACGACAACGCTGGGACCTAGAGAGTTTGGGGACTACCGTTATTCGGAGATCGCTGAGGAACTCGACTTACCCCTTTCTACCGTTCGCGGGCTGCTTGCTAGCGCCCGCGAAACTTTGATTCGCGAGATGGAGGCCTGGCGGTGACGACTAGGAAACGCCCGCCTCACCCCCGGCCTGGTACGAGTCAAATGACGAACCTGACCTCCTTGATGGCCACACCATTGACGAACTCAGCGACTACCTCGACCGAGGCAAGATGCCCACCGACCCGTCGATCGACACATCGGCTGCGTGCCAGATGGCGATGGCCTCCCTTGAGCGCCTGCGCGGCGCAATGAGCACGCTGCTCCGGGATGAGGCAGAAGAGCAACCGGCCCGAGACGACAACTGGGTCACCGCCATCCCGGACAGGATCGTGCTCGACGTCCGGTCCGGGCGCGACATCCCCATCTCGCACCCGTCGCCGAACGCGCAACTCTTCGTCACCGAGGGAGCTGTCCGCGGACTCGTTCGCGCGGCAGGCGATACCGTCGACAACCTCATCGTGGGTCGATGCCGGCTCGACGGGGAGCTCACTGTGCTGGGAGCTCCGATCACGGTCACGGTCGATGCCAGGGCCTGCAAGGGTGAGAACATTCCCCCCCTTGCCGACAAGTTGCGAGACACGCTCGTCGGCGCGCTACGCACCCACACCGAGCTCGCCATCGCGGGCATCGACGTGATCATTCGCGACATCTACCTCACTAAGCCAGAGCACGGCGAAGAAGAAGCAACACCATGACGGATGCCGCCGAGCTCGCAGGGAATCTCGAAGTTATCGTAAGGTCTGTCGCGGGGGTGACAGCCTTGTACCCGACCACGCCGATCGTCGTCACGATTGTCGGGTCTGTTGTCGATGCCCTTACGCAGCGGGAAAAGGCACCGAAACTAGTTGCCGTGACGACGGGAAAGGCCAGCCTGAGCGTGACCGCGAGAATCGGCGTCGCCGACGCAGCGTCATCCACCGGAGTGTGCCGACGTGTGCATGACACGATCGCCGCGAATCCCGCCATTTTGGCGCTTGCCCCCATCAACACCATCTCTGTGACGGTTGCCAGCATCGGCTAGAAGTACGGCCATTTTCCGCCGAGCGTGACGAAACGGCCGGTAGCTGCGTCTTTGAGGTGTGGCACTCTTGCGCTCGGTTCGCATCGTAACGCGCCCCTTCACTTAGGACAGGCGCGACACACGAAGTGACCCTGCCGACCAATCGGCGCGACCCAACTCTGGAGGTTGACATGCAAAACGAATTCACCAGCGCCCTTGCAGTTGGGCTGGCTGCTCTCGACTTTTGTCCCGAAGCTTCTGTTGTTCCTGGTCATTGTGATCGTCGGCTTGATCGTGGCGAAGCTGATCTCCAAGACACTGGCGAAGCTGCCCGGAAAGGTGGACTTTGACCGCGTTATGGAGCGCGGCGGTGTGAAAAAGGCCTTGACCAGCTCGTCCATGGACGCGTCGGACATCATCGCAAAGATTCTGTAGTACATGCTGGTGTTGTTCGCTTTACAGTTTGCATTCGGAGTATTCGGACCCAACCCGGTCAGTGATCTGCTCGCCGGGATCATCGCTTTCTGCCGAAGATCATCGTCATCGCCGCGGCCGTTGCCGCGGGCATGAAGACCCTCATCCAGGGCGCCCTCGGCGGCCTGATCAAGCCCATACAGGCCCGCTGGGAGTCCTACCTCGTCAAGCCGAGGAAGAAGCCCCGAAGATGAAAGAACAGGCCAAGAACGCTCCCAGCGTGAAAGAACAGGCCGAGCAGGCGAAGAACAAGATGCAGAACAGCATGAATTCCGCCGGACCGGCAGCACCCGCCGCACGAACATCGTGCGCTAGCAGACCGGCCCCGCGTGAGTATTACTCGATGGGTGTCCGGTTTGGAATTGGCGGCGCTTAATTCTGAACTGGTCACCCGGGTTGCCGAGCACATCCTCAGCCATTGGAAAGATGGCCTATCCTCGCTCCATCCATCGCACTGGTGGATCCCTGCCCCACTGCGGCCACAGCGCTATAAGCAGAAGCAGGTCCAACGCCACACCGCCCGCGAACGGTGGACCCTTCGGTGGCCAACACCTCGAAGCCCTCGCCATTCATGTGAACCGTGTCGATGCCATGGTGGACCAGGATCCCGGTCCCCGACGTGGACTGGATGACGAAGGCGTGCGGCTGGACCCGGACGAGGGTGCCACTTACCGGCGCACGAGCCGTCACGGGGCCGATTTCCGGGGAGGGTTGAATGCCACTCCCCCGCCGACGATTTCCTGGGCGAACACGGGGTCGGGAACATCGCCGAGCGAAACCACGGTGCCGCGCAGGGGGCTGAGGATGTTTTCGGGCATGGCGGTGTCTCCTGGAGTATGACGTGCGGGGAACTGCAGACGAATCGAGAGTTGTTATGGTCGTCAGCGATGCACGCCCGTGACACACGATGCGACCCGCGGCAGTGGGTTACGGTTCGCTCAGGGTGACGTGATGGCGGTGCGGACGTCGCCGAGAGCCTGTTCGAGGCGAGCGGTGGCCGTGGGGAAATCACTGTCGGTGAGCAGCATGACCACGGCGGTCTTGGCATGTCCGCCGGCCTGATCGATTGCAGCGGCGGCGGTATCCGGATCCGCCCCGGTGGCGTCGCTGACGATGCGGCGGGCCCGGTCGACCAATTTGGCGTTCGTGGGTTGGACGTCGACCATCAGGTTGTGGAAGACTTTTCCGGTGCGGATCATGCTGGCGGTGGAGAGCATGTTGCACACCAGCTTTTGCGCCGAGCCTGCCTTCAGCCGGGTAGAGCCGGTCAGGACCTCGGGTCCGGTGTCGACCTCGATGGCGACATCGGCGTGTCTGCTGATCTCCGCGCCGAGATTGCAGGCGACGGAGACGGTGGCCGCCCCGACGCTTCGGGCATGGTCCAGACCGCCGATGACATAGGGGGTTCGGCCGCTGGCGGCGATGCCGACGACCACGTCAGCGACGGTGAGTCCGACTGCCCGCAGGTCGTTCACCGCGAGGTCGGGATCATCTTCGGCACCTTCGACGGCCTGGAGGAACGCACGCTCCCCGCCGGCGATAAGCCCGAGGACTTCCCCGGGGTCGGTACCGAACGTCGGTGGGCATTCGACGGCGTCCAGCACCCCGAGTCGGCCGCTGGTGCCGGCACCTAGGTAGATCAGCCGTCCGCCGCGGCGGCGGGCGCCCACAATCGCATTTACTGCGTTCTCGATCGCCGGTAGTGCCGCCGCCACCGCAACCGGGACTGTGCGGTCCTCTTGGTTCATCACGGTGAGCAGGTCCGCGACGGACATCGTGTCCAAGTCAGTGGTGTGGTCATTTGCGGTCTCGGTGCCCAATGTGGCGAGTGCCATGGTGTTGTCCCTGTTCCTGGTGTTGTTGAAGCTATTCATGGTTGTTTGTTTCGTCCCGGATGAGAGGTGACGGCGGCGTAGGTGCGTTCCAGCGCGGCTCGGGCACCGGGTAGCGTTTGTGCGACGCCGACAAAGATGGCGTCGACGAGCAGGAGCTGCCCGGTGCGGCTGGCCATCGCTGCGGAACGGAAGCCAAACTCTCGACCCGCGGTGACCAAGACGTGTTCGCCGTGGGCCGCCAATCGGGAGCGGGCGGCGCCAGTGATGGCCACCGTGCCGGCGCCGGTCGACCGGGCCGATTGCAGTGGCGCGACGGTGCCGGGGTTCTCTCCCGAGTGGGAAACGCCGATGGCCAGGTCGGCGGGGCCGAGCAGCGAAGCGCTGACCATCGCCGCGTCGTGTTCGGTGTACGCCCGGGCGACCAGTCCGACCCGGTTCAATTTCGCAGTTAGATCCTCCGCGACCAGGCCAGACGCGCCGATGCCATACACGTCGATCCGGCGAGCAGCCCGGATCAAATTGATCACTTTCTCCAGGGCGACGGGATCGACGAGTTCGGCGGTGGCGCGGAGCTGTTCAGACTCGAACGCGGCCAGCTTGGTCAACACCACGCCGATCCGGTCGCCGTCGGCGATGTCGGCGCCCACCGGGACACCACCGTCGTGGTTCGCACCACCCTGCGCAGCCAGCGCGAGCCGGAGCTGCGGGTATCCGTCAAAACCGAGACGCCGAGCGGTGCGGACCACGCTCGCGGTGCTCGTCGACGCGCATTCGGCGAGCTCGTTGACTGTCAGAGCCGACGCCGCCGTGGTGTCAGACAGCAGGACCCGCCCGATCCGGCCCTCCGCCGGGGTCAGGCCAGGCAACATCGCCCGGAGCCTCGCGACCACATCCGACGGAGCCGGAGTGGTTGGTCCGATAAGCTCACGCCTAGCATCGGTCGAGACGCCACGATCAGGAGCATGCCTGTAGTCCTTCTTGGGTGTCATGGGCGCCCTCCTCCCCTCGGGTTGCAGTCTCGGGGCCATCCCGAGCCTGTAACAAAGTTACACTTTTTTGAACCGATAATGTTAAGAGTTTCTATGGTTTCTCCCATGACGGATTGGCGGCAAAGCAGATCCGCGTACCGCCTCAGCAGCCTCTGAAAGCCAGTCCCAGCGCGCGATGAGAGAAGCACGCGCCAAGAATGCGCTCATCGCAGCGCTCGAGCCGCCGCGTCGCGATCATGCTCCGCGCAGCCCCTCCAGTTTTTCGTCGCAAGGCGGTGAAGGTGGAACGCACGCCCCAGTGCTCAGGGGCTACCCGCGAACCGAGCAGACAGCGGACCGCTGATGCGCACGCCGACTCACGACAAGCCCGCGGATCACCCGGTCAGCCAAGCGGAGTGACTTGATTTCTCTTTGCTTTGTCAAACGATTTATGCGGATACGGCGCAGGAACGCCTTGCAGGGTCCAATCGCGCAACAGGTGTGTGCGGCGCACCTCGTAGTGAGCGCAAATCACGAGGATCCGCCCGATCACAGGAGGTCAAGTCCCATGGCACTTCTCACCCAACACTCCCTGTCAGGTTTCATCGCCTGGGAGCCACAGCAATCCGTCACCGAGAGCGGCGACACCCGCTTCTACGTGCGAATCGGACAGCCGCACTTCCGCCGCGAAGAAAGCGGCGACTTCACCATGCTCGAGCCGAGCTTCCACGACCTCGTCGCCTACCGCGCCACCGCCGACCGGGCGGTCGCCCGGTTCGCGAAGGGCGCCAGCTTCGTGCCCTGAGACCTGCGATTCTTGGACGCAGTACATCGGACGAGAGGCCATCGCTCTTCTGACCGAGGACGGTCTTTGCTCGGACGGCACTTCCGGGTCACTGGTCGACGCCTCCACCGTGGAGAACCAGCCCGGGAGCGGTTTCGCGAGGAACGAGGCTGGCAACTATGCCGGCATGACTCATGCATGTGTGCGGACCGCTAGCCGGTAGCGGCAACTCGAACGACGATGCCTTCCTGAATCTTGGGCGCGACTACCCGGATAACGGGCGATTCCAAATCGTGCTCTGGGACATCGGCGGCGTGGAGCCCATCCCGCACGGAACGACTTCGTGCACGATGGGTAAAATCACGCTGTGCGAGGGCGTCGCTCAGGTCGAGCTGGAATTCGCCGGTCAGGTCGAAATCTACGAAGAGGCACCCTTCGGCGCTCCCCTACACCCTGCTCTCGACCGCCCTCTCACTGGCCCCTGGCGATGTAGATTTCAGGGGTCAATGTGTTGGGGTGCCGGCACCCCGGCGGGAGCGTCCTAGGGGAAACTCCGACGGAACCTCCTCCTCGGAACCGGACTGCGCGGCTTACTCTGGCAGGAGTCGCATTTGGCGCATCCGTAAGGAAATCCCGCTCACATGCGTTTCAGTGGTCGCTCGGCAAGTTCCTGGCCGTCCCTCACCGAAATGTTGCGAGACGCGGGACCGAATGGACGCGCAACGAAGCATTGCCCGAAACTCAGTCTAGAGCAGAGCTGGGTGGCATCGGATCAAAAAGAAAGGCCCAGTGACCGACAGAATTCCTGGTCAAAGGGCCTTTACATGTAGCGGGAGCGGGAATTGAACCCGCGACACCACGATTATGAGCCGTGTGCTCTAACCAACTGAGCTACCCCGCCACGACCTGTCGGCTGCAAGAGCTTCCAAGCCAGAGCCCCCTGTGGGAATCGGACCCACTACCTCTTCCTTACCAAGGAAGTGCTCTACCAATGAGCTAAGGGGGCGAAGCATCCGTGTGAACGAAAACCAAGCCAAATTTCGGCAACCGGTAAATATTATCACCAAGTCGGCCGGCTCGATGACCGTGGGGTGGAATCGGGCACCGAAACCCCCGGCAGCGCCCACGCGGTGAAGCTCGGCCCGTCCGTTTCCAGACGGATGCGCCCGCCCGCCACGCTGACGGCGGCGTCGCCCAGGAGCCGGGTCGGCTCCCCTGCCACGGACCCGAGCGGCAGTGTCACCGCGCACGCGGCGCGGGCCGCGACCAACAGCACCGACTCCTCCGCACACTCGCGCACGTAGACGAGCACATCCGCACCCACGTGCACCCAGCGCATCCCGCCGCCGTTCAGGGCCGGGTGGGCGGTGCGCAAGCGGATCAGCGCCGCGTACAGGTCGATTGTGGCCGCCACCTCGGAGTCACCCGCCGTATCCCACGGCATGGGCGTGCGCGAGCCCTCGCCGTCGTCGCCGGCCAGGCCGAATTCGTCGCCGGCGAAGACCACCGGGATGCCCGGCAGGGTCGCGCTCAGCCCGAAGGCGACGGCCACTCCCCCGTCGATCGCATGGGTGCGGAACCTTGGAGTGTCGTGCGTGTCGAGGGCGTTCATTGTAGCCAGGCGAGTGCGCCAGGGGTAGCCGGCCGTGAACCGGAGGTGGGCGTCCACGAACGCCCGCCCGTCGGTCAGCGGGATGGTGCCGTAGGGCAGCCCGAAGAATGTCGAGGGGCTGTGCGGCTTCGAGAGCCAGCTCCACACCGGTCGGGTGAAGGTCGTATAGGTCATCGCGCCGTGCCAGCCGTCGCCCTGGAAGTCGTCCGAGGCATCATTGGTCGATTCGCCGAGCAGGATGGTGTCGGGGTTCTCCGCGATCATGGTGCGGCGGATGGTCTGCCGCACCAGGGCGTTCAGGTCCTCCCCCTGCAGGCGGCCGGTCATGTTCGCCACATCGATGCGCCAGCCGTCGAGGTGGTAGGGGGCCCGCAGCCACTTCGCCACCACCGACTGCGGGCCCTCGATGAACCGGCGGCGCAGCTCGATCGAGGTCCAGTTGAACTTCGGCAGGCTGGGTACGCCGAGCCAGGACGCGTAGTCCTCGTGCCGGTCGTCGAGCCAGTAGTAGAAGGCGCTCTCGACGGCATCCGGGGCACGGTGCGCCGCCCGGAACCACTCGTGCCGGTTGCCGGAGTGGTTCGAGGTGAGGTCGCCGATCACCTTGAAGCCCCGCTCGTGGGCAGCCTCGACCAGCCGCACGAGGGCAGCGTCGCCGCCCAGTGCCGGGTCGACCACGTCGAAGCTCCGCGCGTCGTAGCGGTGGCTCGAGCCGGCCGGGAACACGGGTGTCAGGTAGAGCAGGGTGACGCCGAGCCGTTCGAGGTGGTCCAGGTGCAGGACGATGCCGTCGAGGTCCCCACCGTAGAACTGGTGCGAACGGGCCGGTTGCTCCGCCGCTACCGGGTCACCCCACGCCGCGGGCGCGGCCCAGGTCGGCTTCTCGCGCAGCGCGGCGGCCGTGGAACGCCCGAAACGATCCGGGAAGATCTGGTACATCACGGTCGACGCGACCCAGTCCGGCGGTGCCGGATGGCTGAGCAGCTTGAAGTCCTCCGCGTCGACGGTCTCGAAGGAATGCACCCCGGCGGCGTTCAGCCACCAGTGCCCGCCGTCGGCCCGGTTGATCAGGAACCGGTAGCCGTTGACCGGGTTCAGGATCTCGACCTCGGCCTCCCACCACCGCCAGCCCTCCGCCGCGCCGAGTAGGCGGGCGTCGTGGAAGCGCGGTTCCCGGTCGGGCGTCGAACGCACGTGCACGGATGCGACGGCGCCCCACGCCTCCGGCACCCGCACCCGCACGCCGACCGTGTCGCCCGGCCGCGGCGCCTGGTCCGAGACGTACAGGGCCGACCCGTCGTGGTGCGGGAGCATGCGCGCCCTACTTCACCGATCCGGCGGTCAGGCCACCGACGATGTACTTCTGCAGCCAGAGGAACAGGGCCATCACGGGCAAGGCCGCGAGCACGGCGCCGGCCGCGAAGACCGAGTAGTTGGTGGAGAATTTCTGAGACACGAACTGGTAGAGGCCCACCGCGAGGGTCTGATTCTCGGGGCTGATCAGCACGATGCTCGCGATGACGAACTCGTTCGTCGTGCCGATGAAAGAGAGGAGGCCGACGACCGCCAAAATGGGTGCGACCAGTCGCAGGATGATCGTGAAGAAGATGCGAGCGTGACCAGCACCGTCCAACTTGGCGGCCTCGTCGATCGAAGCGGGAATCGTGTTGAAAAATCCGTACATCAGGTAGGTGTTCACCCCAAGAGCCCCGCCGAGGTAGACCATGATCAGGCCGACCTGCGAGTCCAGTCCGATCGCCGGGAAGATATCAGAGATGCCGTTGAGCAGAAGGAATATCGCGACGACAGCCAACAGTTGGGGAAACATCTGCAACAGTACGAGCGTGAGCAGTCCCCCCCGGCGACCGAAAAAACGCATCCGGGAGAAGGAATATGCCGCAAGGGCCCCCAAAAAAACCGTGCCGATCGAGGTGATTACTCCGATGATCAGGGTATTGCCGTACCAGGCGGCGTATGGCTGTTGGGGCAGGTTGAAGAGCGTCACAAAGCTGCCGAGGCTCACCTCGCTGAATAGCCCATTTGCGGTGATCAGGGTGCCACCGGGTTGCAGCGCTGCCGAGAGCACGTAGACAAGGGGGAACGCCGAGAACACGGCCATGAACACGCCGATCAGGTGGCGCCATCCCGTTGCTTTGAACCAGCGCTTGAACTGGAATGACGAATTTCTCACGACGATGCGGTCGCTAGTCTCCCGATTGTTGACCTGCATGTCAGTTCAGCTCCTCTAGTGCCTTGGTCTGCCTAAAGCTGATGATCGACACGATCGCGACCAGCAGGAAAATGATGATGGAGAACGCACTCGCCAATCCGTAGTCGCGGTTCGCACCGACGAAGGCGACCTTGTAGACCATCGAGATGAGGATGTCGGTCGCACCGACATTCACTCCCGCGGTAACGTCTCTCGGCCCGCCATTGGTGAGCATGTAGATGAGGTTGAAGTTGTTGAAGTTGAACGCGAACGACGAGATGAGCAGCGGGGCCACCGACACGAGCAGCAGCGGAAGCTTGATCAGCCGGAACACCTGCCAGGGCCGCGCCCCGTCGACCGTTGCTGCCTCCTGCAACTCGCCGGGAATCGACTGAAGAGCACCCGTGCAGACCAGGAACATGTAGGGAAAGCCGAGCCACAGGTTCACGAAGATGATGCTGAATTTGGCCAGCCACTCGTTTGTGAGCCAGGGTATTTCCGCCCCGCCGAACAGCACCTGGTTGACGAAGCCGAACTGCGGGTTGAGCAGCCCAGCCCAGACCAGCGCGGACAGGAATGCCGGGAACGCGTAGGGAAGAATCAAGACGACGCGGTAGACGTTGCGTCCGCGCATCCGCAGGTCATTGAAGACCAGCGCCAGAAAGAGCCCGAGCGCGAACGTGGTGGCGACAGAAAGGAAAGCGAAGGCAAAGGTCCACAGGGTCACGTTGATCAGCGGCCCCCGAATGGATTCCGTGCCGAACGCACGGGCAAAGTTATCGAATCCGACCTCAACTTTCCAGCCGGGGCGCAGTTCGGTACCGTCCTCCGCGGCGAACGCTCCGACCGTGCCGTCCTCGGCGTAGACGACGTTCGTCGTGGTGTTCGTCATCGTTCTCGCGGCCTCGTCGTAGACCAGATCGGACAGGTAGAGATAGGCCTTTGAGCCGTCCGGGGTGCGGAGCACCCCCTCGTTCGGGTCGTCGGTGAGCGGCACCGAGAGGGCCGCGATGACCTCTTGATTGGCAGCGATGTCGCTGAACTTGAGCGAGGTGTAGCCGGGAAGTGCGGTGGCGACGCCGTCGGCATCCGTCTCGGCATCGGTGACTTCACGCAGGGGCGCGTCGGTGCCGCCGACGCTGATCCGGCCGTCAGGGTCGGTGACGAGGAGGCTGTAGGCACCCAGTTGCTCGATCACGGTGATGTCATACGCGACCGAGTCCGGCACTCGTTGCTGCGCGGAGGCGATGAGTGATGCGACCGCGTCCGCCCTGGTGCTGTTGTGCCCGGTGCCGTAGTTCGTGAACGCGATGTAGCCGGAATAGCCCACAACAAAGATCTGGAAGATCACGAGGAAGATCAGGCCGGGGGTGAGGTACTTGGCCGGCAGAGCGTTTTTGCTGAAGTAGATCCAGTTGACGATCAGGGTGACTGCCAGAACGAGTCCGAAGATGACCCAGTCCTGTTTCAGGAAGAGCACGAAGAGAGCGTAGACGCTGATTGCGTCGACGATACCGAGGAGCAGAATTTTCACCAGGAGAATCTTGATCCCGACGGACGCCGCCTCGGCAATTCGTCCCGCCCGCTTGGATTGCCTCCACTGGGTGACCAGCGAGTTGTCGCGCGCGGTGCGATCGCGACCTGTTCGTGGGGTGGGCATCTTCGTCCGTTCTCTGGCGCCTGCCGGCAACCTTGCCTGATGTGCGGTGAGGGAGCACGCTGTGCCCGGCCCCCTGATGGAGCCGGGCACACGGTGTTACTTCGCGATGGCGCCCTGGATTTCGCCGGTCATCTTCTGCCACAGCGCTGCCGGGTCACCCTCGCCCGCGATGATCGCGGCCTCGGTGACGCCCCAGAACTGCCAGACCTTGCCCATTTGCGGGATGTTCGGCATCGGAACGGCGGTTGCTCCGACCGTACCGAAACCGGCGGTGATCGGGTCGGCGGCAGCTGCCTCGAAGGCGCTGGTCAGCGCGGGCGGGCGCCCGCCGACCTCGTAGAGCGCGGTCTGCACCTCTTCGGAGCCGATGTAGTTCACCAGGAACTCATTGGCAGCGAGAGCGTTCTTGGTCTTCGCACTCACGAAGAAGCCCTGCACGCCGACAAACGGCTGGGCAGGGTTGCTGCTGGCGGTCGGGATCGGGTCGATCGCGACGTCGATGCCGGCCTTCTGGGCATCCGGGACATTCCACGGACCGGAGAGGAAGAACGGCGATGCGCCGGCGTTGAACTTCTCTTTGGCGATGTCGTTGGTGATGTTCACGCTGAGGTGCCCTGCGGCGCCTTCGGATGCGAGCCAGGCCGCGTAGGCCTCTCCACCGGCGTTGCCGATCGAGAGGTCTTCGGCGTTGTAGCTGCCGTCGGAGTTGGTGCCGAACACGGGGGCGCCGAACGAGGTCTGGAACGGGTACAGGTGATACGGGTCCGATTCCGGTCCAACGGGCACGAGGAACGGGAACTCAGTGCCGGCGGCGGTGCCGGCGGCGACCATGTCCGCGTACGTCGCCGGCGCGGTCGGCGCCAGGGCCGTGTTGCGGAGGAGGGCGATGTTCTCGATCGAGTAGGGGACACCGTAGGTCTTGCCCTCGAAGGTCATCGCGGTGACGGCGACCGGCTGGAAGTCAGCGGTCGTATCGCCGAGTTCGACGGGCTTGAGCACGCCGTTCGAGACGAGGTTCCCGATCCAGTCGTGGGCGCCGATCGTGATGTCGGGGCCCTTGCCGGTCGGAACCTGGGCGATGAACTCTTCCTGGATCTTGGGGAAGTCCTTCTGGATGAGTTTTACCTTGACGCCGGATTCCTTCGTGAATGCCGCCGCCGCGTCTTTGAGGACCGTGCCGCGGTCAGCATCGACCCAAACCGTCAAGGTGTTGGCGGCGGCTTTATCGCCCTCGCCACCCTGCGGAGAGGCCCCGCCGGAGCATCCGGACAATGCGAGGGACGCTGCGACCACTACTGCGCCGGCAGCGACGAAACCTTTCATGTTCACCATCATTGGTGTGCCTTTCTCAGGACATTGAAAATTTATGCAAGCGTTTACATTTATAGCAAGTATCGGAACCATTGACAACTGAAATAGCCGGATCTGAATCTTGAGCAGGTGATGCGCTTAGCCCGCAGGCCTGCAAGCGCTTCCATAGTCACGAGAATGCCGTAGGGTTTCTTTTCATGACAGGCTCAGAGTGGTGGCGAACCGCAGTTATCTATCAGATCTATCCTCGGTCCTTTGCGGACGCCAACGGTGACGGGATGGGCGATCTAATCGGCATCACCAATCGTCTCCCTGCTCTCCGGGCTCTCGGGATAGACGCCATCTGGCTCTCGCCGTTCTACACGTCACCGCAGAACGACGCTGGTTACGACGTGGCCGATTATTGCGATGTCGACCCTCTCTTCGGCACGCTCGATGACTTCGACACCCTGCAGCACACGGCACACGAGCTGGGCATCCGCGTGATCGTTGACCTTGTGCCAAACCACTCCTCAAGTGAGCATCCGTGGTTCAAAGCTGCCCTCGCCGCCGCCGAGGGCAGTGAGGAGCGCGCGCATTACATCTTCCGTGATGGCCAGGGCGAACACGGCGACCTTCCCCCGAACAACTGGGATTCCGTCTTCGGCGGCAATGCCTGGACCCGCGTCACGAACCCGGACGGCACTCCCGGCCAGTGGTACCTGCACCTCTTCGACACCACACAACCCGACTTCGACTGGGACAACGAATGGGTGAAGGCGCAATTCCGCGATGTGCTCCGGTTCTGGCTCGACCGCGGGGCGGACGGTTTTCGGGTGGACGTCGCGCACGGCATGATCAAAGCGACCGGTCTTCCCGACTACACGCCTCCGGTCGCGGGCGGCAGCATGGGCGGTGCCTCGACGGAGGGGTCAGGCATCATCACCGAGTGGCCCGAAACCGCGCCCTACTGGGCCCAGAACGGTGTACACGAGATCTACCGCGACTGGCGCCTCATCCTCGACGAGTACCCGGGCGACCGCATCCTCGCGGCCGAGGCCTGGGTCGATCCGCTCAGCCACGTCGCCGAGTGGGTGCGCCCCGACGAGATGCACCAGGCCTTCAACTTCGCCTACCTCGAGACGGCTTGGGCCGGCCCGGCCCTCCGCCGCGTCATCGACGATTCCCTCGCTGCGTTCGGCGCAGTTGGTGCCCCGAGCACCTGGGTGCTCTCCAACCACGACGTCGTGCGCCACGCCTCCCGGCTCGCGCTCAACCACGAGAACCTGCAGGGCCACGGTATCGGGCCGACGACGCCCGACCTGCCCGACAGCGTGATCGGCCTGCACCGGGCCCGGGCCGCCTCGGCGCTCATGCTCGCACTGCCCGGCTCCAGCTACCTCTACCAGGGCGAGGAACTGGGTCTACCCGAGGTCATCCACCTGCCCGACTCCGCACGCGAAGACCCCACCTGGTTTCGCACCAACGGAGAGCGCTACGGCCGTGACGGATGCCGCGTGCCGCTCCCCTGGGAAGCCGCCGCTCCCTCCTACGGCTTCGGCCCCTCGGCCGAGAGCTGGCTGCCGCAGCCGGACGAGTGGGCGGGCCTCGCCCGCGACGCGCAGGTCGGCGTCGCCGGCTCCACCCTCGAGTTGTACACGCTGGCCCTGGGCCTGCGCCGGGAGCACGCCCTCGGGCTGGGCTCGGTGGAGTGGCTGGACGGCCACGCTGACGAGATCGTGGCGCTGCGCAACGGCGCGGTGACGGTCGTCGCGAACACGGGCGCGGCATCCGTGCCTCTGCCTGCCGGCGAACTCCTCCTCGCCAGCGGCCCGCTGCCCGGCAACACGCTCCCCGGCGACACCACCGTCTGGCTGCGCGTCTAGCCCCCCACCCCAGGGTCGTTTGCCCAAACGAATTCGACGGAGATTCTGCCCGAAACGGCCAGTTTAGAGCTCAAAACCCAGTTCTAGAGCAACATCTCCGTCGAATTCGTTCGGGGCACGGGGCAGAACGGCGCTCGAAGGCGACGGATGCCGCGTGCTCCGGCGACGCGATCAGTGACCCCGCAGCGCCGCCATGGGACAATCGAAGGGCGTCGCCTGAACGGGGAGCGCATAGAAGGAGTAGCAGTGACCGGCACGGGGATCGACAGCGGAACGGAACACGGAACCGAACCGGGACCCGGCGCCGACCCCGACACCGACACCGACACCGAAGCCGACCAGGCGGCCCCGACGCGCGGGGATCTCGCCGAACTTCGCGAGCTCACGACAGAACTGACCCGGTTCATGCTGGCATACAAGTTCGCGACCGACGAGATGATGACGAAGATCAACATCTTGAAGGAGGAGTTCGCCTCCATCCACGACTACAGCCCGATCGAGCACGTCAACTCTCGGCTAAAGACACCCGACGGGATCCTGAAGAAGGCCGTCCGCAAGGGCTGCCCGCTCGTCCTCGACGACATTCGCGCCCAGATCCAAGACATCGCCGGCATCCGCATCACCTGCAGCTTCATCTCGGACACGTACCGCATTCTCGACATGCTCACCAGCCAACTCGACGTCACGGTGCTCGAGGTCAAGGACTACATCGCCGCCCCGAAGCCGAACGGTTACAAGAGCCTGCACCTGATCGTCGACATCCCCGTCTTCCTGTCCGACCGGGTCGACGAGGTCACGGTCGAGATCCAGATCCGAACGGTCGCGATGGACTTCTGGGCGAGTCTCGAGCACAAGATCTATTACAAGTACCACGGGGCGGTTCCGGTGGATCTGGTGGGCGACCTCAAGCAGGCGGCGGATGCCGCCAATCGCCTCGACCTGAAAATGGAGGGCCTGCACGACCAGGTCCTGGCCATGGAGCCCGACGGCAGCGGAGAGACCCACCTGCTCGAGATCGCCGGGCTGTCGCAGCTGGCGCTGCCAGAGGGCCTCCTCGCGGCCATCGGCCGCGCCCGGACCGCCGAGTCCCCGCCCGAGTCCGCGCCAGTGACCGAGCCTGAGGACGAGACCAAGGCCGAGGCGGCCGGCTAGTCCCAGCTGGCCCGTGTCGGGGTCGAACTAGTTCGTGTTGGCGTACAGCCAGACGAGCGGGTTGACCTTGGTGCCGTCCTTGCCGCCGACGCGGATCTCGAAGTGCAGGTGTGGGCCGGTGGACATTCCGGTGTCGCCGACCTGGCCGATGACCTGGCCGACCGTGATGACGTCGCCGGTCTTGAAGAGCATCGAGCCGTGGATCATGTGCGCGTAGACACTGGAGACGAGCTCGCCGTCGATCATGTGGTCGATGATCATGTGCACGCCGAGGCTGCCTTCGCCGTCTTGGGCGTAGCGCACGACGCCGTCGGCGATCGACTGGATCGGCGCGCCCAGGCCCGGGTTGAAGTCCTGACCGCCGTGGTTGGAGGAGCAGCCCGCACAGTCGCGGAAGCCGAACTCGTCACCGATGTGCACGCCCACCGAGAAGGGCCATTGCACGGTGCCGTTCGGGTTGTTCGTGAAGGTCGCTTCCATCCGGATGCCGCTGGCCGCTGCGACCTCGGCGATGGTCTTCGACTCGTAGCCGTCACGCTCGACCGAGATGGTGTCCGCTCCGCCGGTCATGGAGAGCGTCTGGGCGGGTTCGCCCTGGGCGCTCAGCTTCGCGTTGTAGGCGGCGGCCTGCACATCGGCAGAGGACAGCAGCGCCTCGGCCGGCAGGGAGGTGGCCACGGCCATCAGGGCGACGAAGGCCATGGCGACCATCGTGGCGAACTTGCGCACCCGATTGGCGGGGGCCGTCGCGGTGGTGCGGGGCTGGGGTGCCGGCGCGGTGGCGGCGGCCGGGTGAACGGCGGGCGCCAGGCGCTCCCGGGCCGATGCGCGGCGGGGGCGGGAGGCGGGCTGTTCCGCGCGCCGCTGCGCCCGGGTGGGGAAGGGGATCTCCGTGGACGTCGTGACGGCGGCGATGGCCGTCTGCAGCCGGTCCACGTCGGAGACCGGAGCGTCGGCGGCGGCCGGCGCGGCGATCAGGCGGTCCGAGTCAGCGATCGTCACGGACTCGAATTCGGGTTCAGCGAGGCTCGCGGCTACCAGAAGGTCGGGGTCCGGCGTCGACGGCCCGGCACCAGCGGGATCGGCGGCGGTCGGTGCGTCGGTGACCGCGGAGCCTGGAATGTCCAGCACCGGGACGGACATCCGCTCGCGCTCGCGCAGTTCGCGACGCGTGAGGGGCTTCGTTTCAGGGTCACTCACACCCGGCACCGAGGCAGCCGAGCTAGAGGAGTGAGGGAGCAAAGGATCGGTTCTTTCGGCGCATTGGACAGATGAAGATAGTCGTCTTGGCCTCAACCAAAGTAACGAATCAGTACAGGCTACCGCCCGGAGGCCGGTTATCCCTACTCTTCGAAGCAGAATGACACCCGAAAAAGGGGCACTGCCTCCGTTTCCGGCGATCTCCCCGGGCCGCCACGAGCACGTCGGTCACCGGTGTTTCCGCGGCATCCGTCTCGTTCGAAGCGGTTCAGTCGCCTACGCTTCCGCGTCGGCCATGAAGTCATCGAAAAGTTTGGCCAGAAGGGGTTGGCAGACCCGATAAAGGTCGGGAGCCCCGGCAATGAGCAGGCCCATACCCTCACGGTCGGCTCCGAAGCCACCGACTCGAGCGCCGGCCTCGCGCGCCACCAGCGCGCCGGCCGCGTGGTCCCAGGGGCTCAGCCCGCGCTCGTAATAGAGGTTCAACCGCCCGGCGGCAACCGAACACAAGTCGAGTGCGGCCGACCCGATGCGACGGATGTCCCGTACCTCGCCGATCAGGCCCCGCACGACGTCCGCCTGCCGCTCTCTTTCGGCCGCGCGATAGGAGAAACCGGTGCCCAGCAACGCCAGCGACAGCGGCACGTCCGTCGGCACCTGCAGCCGGCGGACGCCCAGCCATGCCCCGTCACCTGCTGCCGCGGTGAACAGCTCGTCACCGGTCGGGTTGTAGACGGCGCCGGCCAGCGTGGTCCAGGTGGCCGGATCGGGGTCACCCTCGACGACGGCGATACTGACCGCCCAGGCCGGAAAACCGTAGAGGTAATTGACGGTGCCGTCGATCGGGTCCACGACCCAGGTCAGGCCGGATGTGCCGCGGGTGGCCGCCGACTCCTCTCCTAAGAAACCGTCATCGGGCCGGGCGTCGGCCAGGAGAACCCGAATCAGCGACTCGGTTTCCCGGTCGGCCAGGGTCACGACGTCCTCCGGGGAGGACTTCGACGCGGCGACCTGCACCCCGACAGTTCTCCGCCGGGCAGCCATTTGCCCCGCGGCGAGCGCGGTGTCCTGGGCGAGGCGAAGCAATCCGGCTGAGGCACGTGTGGTCATGGTGCAACGCTAAATGATGCGGAAGAGAGAGTGGCAAGTGAGGGATTCGAACCCCCGAAGTCTAAGACGGCTGATTTACAGTCAGATCCCTTTGGCCACTTGGGTAACTTGCCAGTACGCACCCGACCATATGCAAAACACGTGACCGGAGACGCTCAGTCAGAATACAAGGTTTTGGTCCCCAGTGAGAAATCGGCACGTCCGGTACCTATCGGACGGTGGATATGATCGGAGATGACTCAACTTCATTCCCGATAGGAACCTCATGGTAGGCATCGATGACGTCGCCCGCCACGCGGGCGTCTCTACCGCCACTGTTTCGCGCGCACTCAGCGGCAACGGCCATGTATCCCCTGCCACCCGTTTAAAGGTCGAAGCATCCGCCGGGGAACTCGGCTACGTCGTCTCGTCCACGGCATCGAGTCTCGCCTCCGGCCGGATGAAGAACATCGGTGTCGTCGTTCCGTTCCTTGACCGCTGGTTCTTCTCCAGCGTTGTCGAGGGTGCGCAGAAATCCCTCTTGAAGAACGGCTTTGACCTCACCCTGTTCAGCCTGACCGGCGGCGGAGGCGAGCGCCGCATCGTGTTCAACCATTTCCTGCTGCGTCAGAGAGTGGATGCTGTCATCGCGATTTCGCTCGAACTGACCACGACCGAAGTCGCCACCCTGCACGCACTCGACAAGCCACTGGTCGGCGTCGGCGGCCCGATCGAGGGTGTTCGCACGCTCACGATCGACGATGTTGCCGTGGCCAGGCTCGCCACGGAACATCTCCTCTCCCTGGGCCACACACGGATCGCACACATCGGCGGAAATGAGGACGTCGACCGGGACTTCCATCTTCCCACCAACCGCCGGGTCGGCTATGAGTTAGCCCTGACGGCAGCCGGAATCACTCCGGCTGCCGAATTGTTCAGGCCTGCGGACTTCACGATGAAAAGCGGCTACCAAGCGGCCATTCAACTTCTTGGCAACCCGCGCGGTCGGCCGAGCGCCGTATTCGCCGGCTCAGACGAGATGGCGATCGGAGTCATCCTTGCGGCACGGGACCTCGGCCTCGTCGTGCCACGGGACGTGTCCGTGATCGGAATCGATGACCACGAACTCGCGGACTTCTTCGGCCTCACCACGATCGCCCAGTTTCCGCAGGGGCAGGGCGAGAAGGCCGTCGAGATCCTGCTGGACCGGCTGCGTCCGGGCCAGAACCAGCTCTCGTCCCTGAACACCCCCATGCCATTCGAGCTCCTCGTGCGCTCCAGCACTGCCCGGCCGGGCGAATAGGCACCCACTGGGTACTATTGCAGGCATGGCAGACTCAACGTTCGACATCGTCAGCAAGGTAGACCCGATGGAGGTCGACAACGCCCTCAACCAGGCGCACAAAGAAGTCGCACAGCGCTACGATTTCAAGAATGTCGGCGCCTCGATCGAGATGAGCGGCGAAAAGGTGCTCCTGAAGGCCAACTCCGAGGAGCGCGTCAAGGCCATCCTCGAGGTCTTCGAATCCAAGCTGATCAAGCGCGGCATCTCCCTGCGCAGCCTGGACGCTGGTAATCCCTTCGCCTCGGGCAAGGAGTTTCGGATCGAGGCCTCGATGAAGGCAGGGATCGACCAGGAAAATGCGAAGAAGATCAATAAGATCATCCGCGACGAGGGCCCCAAGGGCGTCAAGAGCCAGATCCAGGGCGACGAGCTGCGGGTCAGCTCGAAGAGCCGCGACGACCTGCAGGCCACCATGGCCCTGCTCAAGGGCAAAGACCTCGACGTGGCCCTGCAGTTCGTCAATTTCCGCTAGGCCCACGCCTGCATTCACCAATTCGACGGAGATTTTGGCTCTCCTGCTGCTTCTGTGGGTTAAACCCGGCCGGGGAGCACTGGTTTGTGGCCGCCGAGGCTGAGCATGGCCAGGGCGATGAGGGC